>JANNDA010000351.1:0-2606 GCA_031387195.1 Planctomyces sp.
GGTTACTTCCAACGGAGTTCATCGACACTGTTTCGCAGATCGGATTTGATCAAACTCCAACGAGTTTTCCAGAGCATACGCGGCATTCGCGAATCGTCCACATCTTCCGTGTCGATCAATCGCCGCATCACGACAGCCAAATCCTGGACGTGAAATCGCTCTTGGAAGTCGCGAAGCAGGCGGCTCAGCGACTTGCCGGATTTCAACAAGGCCCACAGATCGACGAAATCTTTTTTCGTGCGTCGATGACAGATCGCGGCCAGCTTCATCGTGCCGATGTCATCCAGGGCGGCCAGATTGCAGTCAAACGGCACACAGCGACGAACATGTCGTAAGCGGAGGTATTCGTACTTCATCGCCACCACTCGAACGCCGTGCAGCTTGCCGTGTAATGCCTTCTCCTCAGCTCCCAGCGATTGAAACGGCAGACGCTCGATCAGTTCCCGCTCCAACGCGGCGAAATCAAATTGAGAACCCGATACGAAGAAATCGAAATCGACCGAACGACGATGCCCCAACTGCAAGCCCAGCGCAGTTCCGCCCGCCAAGTACGCTCCGTGTGAACACAAAATCGGCCCCAGCTTCGCCAAAGCGGATTGCTGTCGAACGCCAATCACATCGGTATGCCAAGTCGTCATTTCAGCCCGCTCGTCGATCCCAGATTTCGCGACCTGCTTCATTCAGCCAAGCATCGACCGTACGTTTCGGCAACTTCCACATCGCTTGCCAGAATCGCAGTTGCTCCCGCGACAACCCGGCCCCGCGACGCTGCGAAACCAACTGCTTGAGCGGCTCATCGCCGACGGTTTGACACAACCATTTGAGGCTCTCCCAGTCGCCCGCCTCCAAAATACGCTGAGCGACGGCGTCACCATGTTTGCCGCCATCAAGCCGATGAAAGTGCATGTCCCAGAACAATGACCGCAGTCGCTTCGGGAGCTTTCTCGGAAGCTGCACGATGTTGTTGATTCGCTCCGGCACGGCTGACCTCAATCCACGTATTCAAACTCGTTGTTGCTGATGAGTACTCGCAGCCAGACGGCCTCGCTACGGCAACCAAAACCGCGAGGCCGACAACTGCAATTTGGGGAATGCCAGTGAACTCCCCAGTGTTTCGCGAGGGCCAAGAGTGTAGCGCGGCGAAGCCGTAACTTCATTGCTCGCGAGAACCGGAAGAGATTGGTCGTTGATTATTGATCATCGGTCGTTGGTCATCCGCTCAACCCAATGACCAACGATCAATAGCCAATAGACAATCTGAGACTAACCGTGTTGACACCTGCGGCAGCCTGTCGCCCCATCGCGACGTTGGTATCATGACCGAGTCGCTGGAATCGTGACTTATCGGTCAGTCGTGTTTGATGCGAGTGAAAGTCGGACGCTGGCGTTGCGGAGGAGCCGATTCGTGCCGAAGGCGACGTTGCTGGTGATCCAGGGAGCAGATCAGGGGGCTCGCTTTGATTTGGATGCGGGGGAAGTCACGCTCGGACGCGGGGCGCGCAATCCCATTCGACTCATGGACGACGAAGTTTCCCGCACCCATGCCAAGATCGCGTTTGATGCCATCAGCGGCGGTTTTGTGCTGACCGATCAGCACAGCTCCAACGGCACGTTCGTCAATGGCGAGTCGGTTCTCACTCGCAAACTCATCCACGGCGACCAAATTGCCATCGGCCGCTCCGCGCTGCTTTATCAGGATGAATCCCTCGTCGCGCCGACGAAGAGTATCGCCGATAATCTCGACCTGTTTGTGCTCGACGACGCTCGTGATCGGTCCAACATTGTCGGCGAAGTGAGTCGCGAGGTCGGCCAGCAAGTGCTTCGCGATGCCACCGCGATTATTCGTTCGACCTCCGTCGCACAGACGCTGGCTAATTTGCAGGTGCTGTATCGCATCACCGAAGAGGCGGTCGCTCCCACGCTGTCGCTCGATCAGTTGTTGCATCGCATTCTCGATTTGACGATCGAGGTTGTCGGAGCCGATCGCGGTTGCGTGCTCGTGAATGATCCGCGAACCAGTCGGCTGTCACCGCAAGCTTTCTCGCACCGTCGCGGCTTTGAGACCGATCGGCCGATGCCGGTCTCCCGCAGCATCGTCGATTACGTGCTCAAGCGAGGTCAGGGAGTGCGCACGTCTGACGCACCGCACGATCAACGTTTCTCTGGCCAAAGCATCATGCAAGTCGGCATTCGCGAAGCGATGTGCGTGCCGATGCAGGGCCGTTACGAACTCATGGGGGTGCTGTATCTCGACACGACAACGCCATCCGATCAGTTTCAGCGATCAGATTCCGATGAGTCTCGCTTCAACGAAGATAAGCTGCATTTGCTCGTGGCGATTGGCCGCCAAACGGCGCTGGCCGTTGAAGATCACCGCTTTCAAGACGCGTTCGTCAAAGCGGAACGACTGGCCGCTGTCGGTCAAACGATTGCCATCCTGTCACACCACATCAAGAACATTCTGCAAGGCGTTCGCGGCGGCAGTTACCTGATCGACTTGGGACTCAAAAAGCACGACGAGTCGCTCATCGGACGTGGATGGGAGATCGTGGAAAAGAACCAGGAGCGGATCTATCACATGGTGATGGACATGCTCAGCTACAGCG
>JANNDA010000391.1:0-1580 GCA_031387195.1 Planctomyces sp.
CCGGAATCGGGTAGAACGCAGGACGGGCAAGAGTGCCCATCCTCCGGAATTTTGTTGCAAGTCAAACGACGGCGTGGCCAGAATGACGCCGCTTGATGGAGACGTGGTTGACATGGAGGGTCGTGGGAGCGCGGAGATCGAAAGATCGCGACAAGGCCCCGACCGATGCACAACCGGATTCTGGATATCTCTGAAGGCGGAGCGCGGCTGCGGTCGTCGCTGCAACGGCTGGTCATCGAGCGGGACCAACAGCCCGACGTGACGATCCCCTTCGCCGATGTCGCCGTGCTGATGGTAGCTCATCCGCAGGTCTCGTATTCGCAGTCGGTGCTGGCCAACTTGTCGGCGGCGGGCGGAGTGTTCGTGAGTTGTGATGAACGGCGTCATCCGGTCGGCATGTTGCTGCCGTTGGCGGGACACTTCACGCAGGCCGAACGCTTCGCGGCTCAGGCGAGTGCCTCGTTGCCGACTCGCAAACGCCTGTGGCAGCAAATCGCCCGCGCGAAAATTCGTGGCCAAGCTGAAGTGCTGACGCAATTGCACGGCTCGGATCACGGGTTGCTCGCGATGGTTCCGCAGGTCCGCTCCGGTGACACGACGAATTTGGAAGCTCAGGCTGCGCGACGCTATTGGCCGAAGGTCTTCGGTTCAACGTTTCGTCGCATTCACGAGACCAGTGAGCCAACTCGGTTGGAAGATGATTCGCTCGAAGGCGATGACGACCAGCAGCCAGAGGCCGAGGTCGATGAGCTTTCGCTGTTGTCACTTCAGAACCGTTGGTTGAACTACGGCTACGCCGTGCTCCGAGCCACGACAGCTCGCGCGGTTTGTGCGTCGGGACTGCATCCGTCGCTCGGTCTGCATCACCACAACCGATACAACGCCTTCTGCCTGGCGGACGATTTGATGGAGCCATTTCGTCCGGTCGTGGATCTCGCCGTCGTGCGGCTCTTCGAGCACCACGCCGACTTGTGGGAACTCAATCACGAAGCCAAACGAGAATTGTTGTTGGCACTGACGGAGCGCTGCCTGTTGGGAGGCGAGCAACGCACGCTGTTCGACACGCTCACGCGAGCCGCGTCGTCGCTGGCCGCCGCGCTCATGGACGAAACCGACGTCTTGGACTTACCGGAGTCGCTCCATGCCGCGCCGTGAACTCACGCTTTCAGGGTATTCAGGAATGTGGTTGTTTGCCTTCTTCGACCTGCCAGTCAAAACGAAACGCGACCGCAAGCGGTACGCTCAGTTTCGCGCGAAACTGCTGTCCGAAGGTTTTTCAATGTTGCAGTTCTCGGTCTACGCGAGATATTGCTCCGGCGAAGACATGAGCGACTCGCTGCGTGACCGAGTCCGCAAAGTCATCCCCCAAGAAGGCCAAGTCCGCTTGATGTCGATCACCGATCGCCAGTTCGGCAAGCAGGAGGTGTTCTATGGAAAACGCAGTCAGGCCGTTGAGGAACCTCCTTCTCAATTGGTTCTTTTCTAAAGTTCGAGCCGTGCTGGCCGCATTGTGGTCAAGGACTTACGGAGGAAGCGGTTGTATCCGAGCGGCGATTCCCTCCAAGCGACAGCGCACCTCT
>JANNDA010000437.1:0-3118 GCA_031387195.1 Planctomyces sp.
GGTACGACGCGGGATTATCTGCGAGTGCCGCTCGACCGTGATCGGCTGCATGTGGATTTGATCGACACCGCCGGTTGGGACGAATCGGTCAGCGGCATCGAAGCGGTCGCACAACAGATGCGTCACGCACAATGGCAGAACGCAGACCTCATCGTCTGGTGCAGCGACCTGTCGGCTGACGAGCATTTGGTTCAGGAAGACGAGCAATTGTTGGCGGACTTGTCGCGCGAACAACGTCGCGTGTTGCACATCGGAACGAAGGCCGATCGGCAACCTGAGCCAGCCAATACAAGCCCGAAGCGCCAGCGAGGGACTGAGCCGGACGACATCGGAGAATCAACCGACGCGATCCCTCGCTGGCGCGTCAGGCTTGTCTTGGCCGTGAGCGCCAGCACCGGCGCGGGGCTCGACGAACTTTGTGACCGTTTGACGGAGGCACTCGCGGTGGATTCGCCTGGGCAACGGCAATTGCTCGGCATGACCGCCTCGCGGTGCCAAGAAAGTCTGCTGGCTGCTCGCGATGCGTTGGGTCGGACGGAAGAGGCCGTGGCAATCGGTCTGGGAGACGACCTGATCGTGATTGAATTGCGTGACGTTCTGGAACATCTGGGCCACATCGTGGGAGCGGTTTATACCGACGATGTGCTTGACCGTATCTTCAGCAAGTTCTGCATCGGAAAATAGCCAGCCGTGACGTGTCACCCAAGTCCGATGACATTCGCAATGTTACCCCAGCCCATCCCGAGGAACCGTGCGATGCTTGGAAAAGTTGCCGAACGGCCGAGTCCGATTCGCTCATTCCGCGCCTGCGTTTGTCGATTTTGAACAGTCACCGATTCGCCCTCGACGCGATCAAGTCCGCTATTTGATTCAGCGCTGCGAAGAAGAAATCGCTCGCAACAAAGCGGTGCTCAGTGAGGCCGAACTGGCGGAGTACCGCGAGGCGCTGGAGTTTTATCGCAGCAAGCTGGAGACTGCGCGATAGCTCAGCGAGTGCTCGCGATCATTCAAAAAAGGTGGTTGTCATGGTTCAACGATTCCTGGCGATGCTGGTGCTCATTCTGAGTTGGCAGGTGATGGCGTTACCTGCGTCGGCTCAGGCTACTCGGCAGACGGAAACATATCGGCGAGTGAAACTGCACCTCGACAAAGTGCCGGCCATCGACACGCACGATCATCTTTGGCCGTTCGACAAGCTGCCGGGATATCGTGAGACAAAGCTCGGCAAGGGGATGAATCTTTCGAGCATTTGGGGCAACAGCTATTGGACTCAGGTCGGACGGCTCACTCCGTGGCAGCCGAAGATGGAGTTCGATGATTGGTGGCGCGAGGCGAAGGACGATTGGGACAACTCGCGAGCGACCAGTTTTTATCGCTACACGCAGATCGCGCTCAAAGATTTGTACGGCGTCGATTGGGATCGAGTCACCGATGCTCAAGCGAAAGAACTCGATGGCAAAATCTTCGAGAACTACCGAGATCAAAAATGGCTGCACCACGTCGTCACCGAGCGGGCCAACATCGAGTTGATGTTCAACGATCCGTACTGGGCGAGGTTTGCCTTCGAGAAGTCGTACCCGTTTGAAGTGATCGTGTTCAACGTGACGTCGTTGGTCCGCGGGTTTCATGCGTCGGAATTCGACAACCCGTTCGATAGCCCGTTCGACTTCGCGACCAAACACGGCCTGCCGATAAACTCGCTGGATGAATTCTTGACGGTGCTCGACCGGCTGTTCCTCGAAGCGAAAGACAAAGGGGCCGTTTGTTTGAAGAGCACGCTCGCGTATCAGCGAACGTTGAAGTTCGACCGAGTGCCGAAGGAGCGAGCCGAGATCGCGTTTGGCAAACGTCGCACGGCACTCACTCCAGAGCAGATCAAGGACTTCGAGGATTTTGTCTTCTGGCGGCTGTGTGAACTCGGAGCGAAGTACGAACTGCCGTTTCAAATTCACACGGGACACGGCCGCATTCAAAGCTCGAACCCGATCCTGCTGGTCGATCTGATCGAAGCCAATTTGAAGACGAAATTCATTCTGTTTCACGGCGGTTACCCGTGGACCGGCGAAACCGGCGCGATCCTGATGCGGCATTGGCCTCACGTCTGGATCGACAGCGTCTGGCTGCCGAGCCTCAGCTATTCGATGGCCAAGCGAGCCTATCACGAATGGTTGGAGCAGATGCCTTCGACTCGCATCCTGTGGGGCGCGGACTGCAACCACGGCGAAGGAATTTACGGCTCGACCGAACTGACTCGGCAGTGCATCGCCGAAGTGCTGGCCGAGAAAGTCGATCGCGGCGATTTGATCGAAGAACACGCCCAACGCATCGGCCAACAAATCCTGCGCGACAACGCTCTGGAATTGTTCCCGCAGCTCAAGGAACGGTTGTGGAAACACAAAGGGAAGTTGGAGTGACGGTGATTTGGTGGGGAGTTTGGACCAGCAAAGAATGGAAGGTACGGTCATGCCAATCGGCCAGCGACGGTATCAATTAAGCGAACTCTTGAAGAACTGTGATCCTCATCAATTGCACGGCGAGATTGATTTCGGATCGGACGTCGGTCGCGAAGTCCTTGACGGCATCGGTGATTTAACGAAAGGCAATTCAATGGTTCCTTCCACGACCTTCCTGCGTCGCGATCCCGCCGAGGTCACTCCGTGGGCGGAAACCTGCGGCGAGATTCGTTGTCTGATCGAAGAGAAAGACGGCGCGGCGGGCGAGGTGCATCAGGTTCAGATTCATGACGCGAAGCTGCACTACCACGCGCGGACCGACGAGTTCTATTACGTCATCGACGGCCAAGGGACGATGACGCTCGACGGCACCGAGATCGAACTCCACAAAGGGGTGGTCGTCTACGTTCCGCGAGGGATCAAGCACAAAGCGGTGGGCGATTTGACCGTGCTGGTGGTCTGCGTACCGCGCGGCGTGATGAATGACGTGCATGAAGTTGAGTGATATCGTTCGCTGTCGAACGCTTCCGAACTAATCCTCAATCAAGTGATTTCACCCTGACCCCACCGAGCTTGTCTCGGTGGAATCGGGCTTTTGCACTACAGGTCTCAGCATACGGAGGCTCAATCGTCGTAGTGCAGAAGCCCGAAAACCACCGAGGCAA
>JANNDA010000449.1:0-8268 GCA_031387195.1 Planctomyces sp.
CATGACTTCCGCCAAGCCTTGAAATGAGACCGGTTTGGTGATGTAGGAATTCACTCCCAGGTCGTAGGCCCGCACGATGTCCTCTTCCGCCTTGGAGGTGGTCAAGACGACCACGGGGATCTTGTGGAGCACGGGATCACGTTTGATTTCCGCCAGCGCTTCGCGGCCATCTTTCCGAGGCATGTTCAGATCCAGCAGGATCAAGCCGGGCGTGGGAGCGGAACCCGGAGCCGCATACTTGCCGCGGCGGTAGAGGTAGTCCATCAACTCCTCGCCGTCTTCGACAAAGCGAATGCCGTTCTTGAGGCGGTACTCGTGCAAGGCTTTTTCTGCCAGCAGGCGATCATCGGGATCGTCATCGGCCATCAGGATTTGAACGATCTCTTCATTAGACTGATTCATCTTTCGGCGCTCCTTGGGGCTGCTGCAAGGGAATGGTCACGACGAACGTGGAACCTTGATCGGGAACGCTGCGGGCTGTGATGGTGCCGCCATGTCGCTCGCAGATTTTGCGACAAATGGCCAACCCCATCCCGGTCCCTTCGTACTCGCTCCGGCCATGTAAACGCTCGAACGGGGCGAAAATCCGATCGACATACTTCTGCTCGAAACCGATGCCGTTGTCTTCAACGGTGATCTCGCAGAATTGTATCGGCGGCCCCTGCGAGGGGAACGCCCTGTCTCCCAGTGGCAGAAGTTGGCTCTGGACTTTGACCACGGGAGGTTCGGTCTTGCGGTGGTATTTGAGCGCATTGCTGATCAGGTTCTGGAACAGTTGCCGCATTTGCGTGGGATCAGCGTCAAGCGTCGGCAGCAAACCGAGTTCGACTCGGCCGCCGGTCTCCTGAATCCGCGCTTCCAGATCGATCAGCACCAGCCGAGCAACATCGGACAAGATCACGGGGACAAAGGGCTGAGCCTTGGTCGTGATCCGCGAGTAATTCAGCAGGTCATTGATTAGCCCTTGCATGCGTTTGGCCGCCCCTTGCATGCGTTGCAGGTAATCCCGGCCCTCGTCCCCCAGCACGTCACGGAACTGGTTGGCCAGCATGTCGCCGAAGGCTTGGACCTTACGCAGCGGCTCTTGCAGATCGTGCGAGGAAATGTAGGCGAACTGTTCCAGTTCGGTATTGGAACGAGTCAGTTCCTCGGTTCGAGCCTTGAGCATCCAGGTCCGGCGCTCGACCGTTTCTTCCAGTCGGAGCCGATGGATTCGCAGTTCGGCATCGCGCTGCTGAATCTCAGTGAGCATCGCGTTGAAGCCGTCGCACAGAACGCCGAGTTCATCGCTGCTGGACTTGCTCGCCCGCAGCGAATAGTCGTGTTCGTGGGACACGCGAGTGGCCACATTCGCCAGGTTGAGGATTGGATCCGAGATGAGCCGTTGGAGCATGATTGACAGCAGTACGGAGAACAGCAAAGCAACTACGAAGACCGTGACGACGATGGTGATCTTGCGTTGAACCTCTGTGTTCAATACGTCCAGAGTGATCCGCAGATAGATGCGTCCGACGACCCGGCCATCCTTCAGTTTCACCTCATCGACAACATCCAAGAAGCCATCCTTCGTGAAGCCTGGCCCCAACTCGTTAGGTGGTGTGAGCGACACATCACCCAACTTCGCCGAATAATATTTGGCGATTTCCGTTCCCGCTGTGTCGTAGAGCGCCGCGAACCAGATGGTCGGTTCCACGTCCAACTGTGACACCACTTCTTCGGCCCCACTGGGATCGATGTCGGCGATACTCAGCGCGGCCGCGCTGTTGGCCGCCATGACCGTCGCCAACGTCGAGTAACGTGCGGCGAGTCGTTCACGAATCGCGCGGATGTCGGTGAACAAGGTCGCCACCGAGACCGCCGACAACACGATGCCCACGAGCCCCACCAGGAGCAGGGTCAACTTGTGGCGGATCGAAAGTTGGCGAAACATACGATGACTCGGCTCAGTCTTTGGCGTCGCGGACAATTTGAACCACGGGCAATCGCAACAGTTGTGGGGCGAGTTTCAGTTCGTGGCGATTGGCCGCATCAGGATTGAGTTCCAGTCGAATGCGATTGTTGGCACGATCGAAGAGCATGTTGGCGGAAAATCCCCACGCGGGCAGCCCCGGCGCGGCTCCCGTCAACAACACGGGTTTATCCTTGGTCAGCTTGACAGCCGCTTCGAGCCGGTCTTTGAACGCTTGCTCAACGCTGTTCGGGGCGGCGAGGTCCGAGACGTATAAGATGTGACACGGCTGATAATTTTTGGCCGAGTCGAATCGCCGCACGACGATCAGACGACCTTTGGCTTGTTCCGCAGCGACCGTCTGGTCCAATTGATTGACCCCTCCCTCAAGGAACGGATCTTGGCCCAGCACACCGATGGTCAGGGGCCGATCACGGTTGGGAGCCACTTTGTCTGGCCAGGTCACAAATTTGCCGAGCAGACTAATAACGCCTGCCTTGATCTCGTACTCGCGGCTGACCACGTCCTGTGCCGCCAGCGGTGCCTCGACCATTTCCTGCAGCAGGCAGGCGATCCCCAGGCAGCCAACAATTACACGGCGCAAGATGCTCATAGCACGACCGAAACCAACTGGCCCAAATTGTCCATCACGAGCGACATCATCGCTCGCCAACCGTTGCAAAGAGGAGCGGACGACAACCACGGTAAGACTCCACCAAGGCGATCACAAGCGGTTCGGAGCATTCGACGGCTGCCAGAGATTCCTAATGTGGCGGAGTTGCTCCGCTACTCCGATCCGAGTTGCGAAGCAACTCGTCCACAGGTGATGCTCACGGCTAATGCCGCCAGACCGCCATCGCGTAGATACCGCGCTGTAGCTCGATCAGCGGCGAGGACAAGAACTGATTGCCGCCAAATTCCAGGTGGTGGCTGGCGAGCAGGTTTTGGCCGACAACGGACAATTCCCAACTCTGGTTGGGTCGCCAGCCCAGTCGCGCATCCATCGAGATGTAACTTGGCACCCCGCTCGGCGCTGCTGACGGAAAGCTGGAAAGATGATCGACGTAGCGGCCCATCAAGTCGAACTGCACTTCCTTAGTCAGATCCCAAGACGATTGCAGATAGACCTGGTTCTGTGGGCTTTGTCCTTCGATGGCCCTTTCAGTCGTCGGGCCGATCCCTGGGTCGCGATGAGCCTGAGTCTGCAAGAAGCTATAGGCAGTCTGCAGCCGCCAGTCTCCGCTCACCTGCCAGTTTGCCGACAACTCAAATCCATACGTCTCCGCGCTCAAGACGTTCCCGCGGTTCGCGGGAAAGATCAACGTGCCCGGTGTGACACCAGGTTCCGGTACTCCGGCCCGCGTGCCAATGAGATTGTCGTAGACGTTGTAGAAGACCGCAGTATCAAACGAAAACTCATCGACGGGTTGAGCACGATAACCCAGTTCGTACGCCATGACGTCTTCCGCGTTCAGGTTTTTGTTGCCTCGAGTTTGCGCGAACCCGGTAGTTCCCGCCGGAAATGGTGGGGTCGGGGCTGAAAAGGGAACTCCGGTGATACTCACAGCGTTGTCGACAATGTTGGGAACGCGTACCGCTCGCGAAACGGCCGCCCACGCAGACTGCCGATTCGTCGGAGTCCAGAGCAATCGCCCAGACGGCTGATACTGAAATCCTGCGAACGTGTTGTGTTCAAACTTCGAACCGGCCGTGAAAAACAACCGATCGTCGGTAATCGTGTATTCGTCCTGCAAGAAAGCGGCGTAGCGATACAGGACGCGGTTGGTCGGATTCGCCCCTAAGTCGAAGCCATTGTCACCGAGACTCCCGCTAAAGAACGTGTCCACGGCTCGGTAGCCCGCCCCATAGATGAATTTGTTTCGATCACCCAAGGAAAACTGCTGCTGGTAGTCCAGGTCGTAGGTGTCCGCGCGAAAATTCAATTGGTCAACGTTGACGGGATGGTTGATGTTGATGGCGTTGACGTTGTTGTTGTTCGCGGACTGGCGACCGAAGTGATCCCAATAAAACTGCAACGCCCAACTCGAATTCTCAGCGACCTCGTGTTGCCAACGTGCGAGCAGGTTGCCGCCGATCGAAAGTTCATCCTCCGCATTCTGAAAGACGAAGGGGGCCACCACTTGAGGCCGGAAGTCCGCTCGCCCGCTGCTGACCGCGAAAGCGTCCCCTTGAACTTGGACAGCGTCGTCCGAGGTCGCCGCCCAATCGACTCGAAAACCACCGCGTCCCGCCCGCGCATCATCCTTGGCTTGATTGTACGGGACACCACCTGGCGGTGGCAGAAGTTGTGATCCACCGCTGGGTAAGAACGACCGGTCGCGTTCGTTCCACTTCGCGTAAACGCGGTAGTGCAGGTCGTCCTCGTGATGGCCTCCGTAGCGGATGCTGGTGATGCCTTGGTCCTCGCTGCCACCACCGACGGCGACCAAAATGCCTTGGGTGTCTTTCGAGTTCTTCGTGATGATGTTGATGATGCCGTTGACCGCGTTGGAGCCCCACACCGTTGCCCCTGGTCCGCGAATGATCTCGATGCGCTCCACATCTTGCAGCACGACGTCCGGCACATCCCAATAAACTCCGCCAGTGAGCTGGTTGTAGACCACGCGCCCATCGACTTGCACAAGCAGTTTGCTGGCGAAGCGATCGTTGAACCCCCGCACGCTAACCGCCCACTTGTTCGCGTCGATGCGGGCGACGTTCAAGCCCGGTGCCATGCGGAGCGCTTCGGGAATCGACGTGGCTCCATTACGGCGGATCATCTCGTTGGTGATCACGAACACCGCGGCGGGCGACTTGCCCACCGTGCTTTCCTGCCGGCTGACCGTATTCACCACTTGCGACAATGCCGGCACTTCGACCGGCCGCGTCAGCAATTGTTCGAGCTGCTGAAGTTCGCGAGCGGCATCGCCCTCGGCGGGCGGTGTCTGTCCTTTTTCAGCGGCAGGGGACTCTTGGGCCGGAGCGGCTTTATCGGGAGGTGTCTCTTGAGCCCAGAGCCGATCGCCGAGCGGCCAACACAGTCCTGCGGCAATGACTGCGCAGCGCAGGCGACCAAACCAAGCCTGGCTCAAGCCGAGTACGTGTTTGTTTGAAATGAACGTCATGGCGTACCTCCTTGTACACGACCGCGCTCGTCGAGAGGTCATGTCCGCGAGAGGGCCACAACCCACATGTCCGCTGGATCGGCATTTTCGTCACCAACCACAAATTCAGAATGACCCGACCGTCTGAATCCTTCCGGTTCAGCCCTGTTGGAGCCTCTGCGGTGACTTTTCCGGCTTCGCTGCATTAGAGAGTGAAGGCCAGGAAAGTTGTCGTGGTGACGGACTTGTCACTCCGAGGCAGTGACCTTTTCGTGGGATAAGCTTCCAGCTTGTCACCTTCAAAAGCAGTTCCGACAAGCTGGAACCTTATCCTACGTAAATCTTCACAGCCTCTCCGGCAACGCCGAATGCCGGTACATGTTTTTCAATGCCGGGTCACATAGGCCGACAACGTTGAAGGGCCGCACGGCCTCCGCCAACTCAGTCTCGAAGCGGTCAATGATCGCTCGCCGCCGCTCACCCATCACCCCGTCGAGTTCGCGCAACACTGCTGGCAACCGAGCCCACATTCGCGAGACGACCGCACGCCAACCTGGTTCGTCGGCACGTAAGAACGCCGGAGCGAACGTGCCTGTCGAGGCGATGCGGGCTCGCTCGTAACTGGTTGCCGCCGCGAAGTAGAGCATCGACATCGACGCGAACAGCCGGAACTCACCCATTGCCGCGAAGCAGCCGCTGACCAGCAGATCGATCAATTCCACTTCGGCCAAAACGTTCGCTTCGTAATCTCGAAGTTGAGCCAGTAAATCCTTGCGCCCCAAGTGACGCACCAGGATTCGTGACAGCCGCTCGATGCCGCACAACGTATGCGCGATCCCCGAACTGTGCAGCGGATCGATGAACCCCGCCGTGTTCGGCAACATGGCCCACCACGGCCCGACAGCGTTCGCCAACTTCCGCTGCATGCGGCCGGTCGCACGTAAACCACTCTCCGGCCGAACGACTTTCGACGGCGCGTATTGCTCCCCGATCGACGGAAACCGTTCCAACCACAGCCCCCACTCTTCACGAGCATCACCGCCGGGGCCACAGCCCGTGAGCGGCGAGCCGGCGAAGACCTGTGGCTTTGACAGGTCTTGAACAAAACCCGCGCTCACCGTCTCGTCGTTGAACCGCAGTTGCCACATCCAGCCACCATCGAAGACGTGATGCAACGCCGCGTGATCGCAATCAAACGGATGATCCGCCACGGTGATCTCGTTGGACTGCAAGCAACGCTGCCAACGAGTCACATCGCCGAAGTGCGCGAAGACCGTCCGCGACTGCGTCTTCAGTTCGTGCGTCTTGTCGGTGATCCCCAACCGTCGAGCGAGAAACCGTCCCTCTCCCGAACCGTCAACAACAAACCTCGCCCGCAAGTTCGTAGTTCCGCCTTGAGGCGGTCTTCCGTCACCGCCTAAAGGCGGAACTACGAACTGCAGCGTCAACGCCACGCCATCACCACTCGGTTCGAGTTCAATAACATCGGTTTGCTCAAAGCACATTGCTCCGGCCGACTCCGCCTCGCGGAACAAGAACGCATCGACGTCCTGCCGCAACCAGTGTGTGTCCGACGATGGATCGCTATTACTGGCCGCGACCAGTAATTCAGTCGAGTGATCTGCGTCCGTGACGAACGGCTGACCCGCCACATGATGAAAGTAAGAGAACCCGCGTTTGATCCCCGAAATAATCTGCGGATGCGCCGCTTGCCACGTGCCGTACTTCGTCAGCGGAGCAATGCGCGGTAAGTCATACTCGCGGCATAAATCACCGAGCACCAAATTGGCAATCGGTGTCGAGGACTCGCCGATCGCGAATCTCGGATGTGAGCCGCGATCAATCAACGCGACTCGCAAGCCCGCGCGCTGCAAGACCAACGCCAGCAAGCTGCCGCCAAATCCGCCGCCAACGACCGCCACATCAACATCGTGATTCATGAAGCCTCGCTTAGACCGCACGAGGGAGACATTGACACAGGCCCCACCGAGCTTGCCTCGGTGGAAACGGGCCTTTGCACTACGAGTGTGCGGCCAGCGTAGTGCAAAAGCCCGAAAACCACCGAGGCAAGCTCGGTGGGGTTTGCGCCATTCTCACCCGTGCGTGTTGAATTTCCGACATTCGCACGGCACTTGACGCAGCACTGTCTGCGTCAGGTTCATCGTCTGCAAGCGTTTGATCCGGGCTGCAACGCAGATTCGACATTCCGCGAATCGCTCCGCATCCCAAACGTCTGCGAAGACTCGACCACGCGGAAACGTCAAGCATTTCTCAGCGACCAGTTCAAGCGATGCCAAGCGCGGTTCGTTGAACCAGCCGTCGGCCTGCCACTGATTCATGACACCGTTTCCCGATCGAGTCGGAATGACGGCACAGCAATTCACACCCACATCAAACGCGAACTCAACTGACTTAATCGCCCATTCAATTCCTTCCGCCTCGTTCAAGAACGGCGGGCGGAGCAAAACGAACGCGCGCACGGCGATGTCGTGCGTGGTGAGAAACTGAGCCGCTTTCGCGAAATCAGCAAGCGTCATCCGCTTGTTCAATCGCGGCAGCACATCGGGATGCACGGTTTCCAACCCCATCGCGACTTCCAGTTGTCTGCCGATCAAGTCGCGAAATCGCAACGCTCGATCGTCGATCAGTAACGGATGATTTTCGACGATGACACGTTCAAACCGCTGGACACGTTCGGTGATCGCGAGCCAGTCTGCGGACGGGATTGCGGCGGCATCGAAGAAGTTTCCGCTGTTGTAGAGTTTGAGAACGCGCGCCTTCGCTAGTTGTTCAGCCGACAGTTTCTCGAACGCTGCGTCAATTTGAGCAGGGATCGCACCGCGCGGCGTCGGCTCATCGAGCGTGTGTTTCCACAGATCGCAGTACACGCAGCGAAACGGACATTCACGGTTCGCCAGAAAGAGTGTCGCGACATCAAGCACTCGGCCATCCGCTTGCCGCTCCGGTTCGATGAACGATGTCACCGGCCGCCACGGATCGGTCGCGTCCTTCGGCCCGCGAGCAGCGAGCACGTCACGATCGGTCAATGTCGGCCACGTTACAGTCACTCAGTCACCTCGCGAAAAAATAGAACGAGTCAACTTATATCGTTATCGCCGAAGGCGGTGTTTTTTTCTGCAAGATTGTGGCGCGACGCGGAGAGGCTGTGAAGAATTACGTGGGATAAGCTTCCAGCTTGTCGGAACCGCTTTGAAG
>JANNDA010000489.1:0-10889 GCA_031387195.1 Planctomyces sp.
CAAATTGATGCCGTCGCCGTTGGTATCGGTTTGCGGGAAGCCGGTGGTGTCCAAACTGGCTCCCACCGAGTCATCGAACAGTGAGGTCAGAATCACTGGGAATCCGGGAGTGCCGATGACCTGCATCGTGCCGCCGATGCGATCGTCAATGTCCAGCGGCCCATCGTCCGGATCAGTCTTGATCAGGATGTTGTTGTTGTTCTTGTCCGGGTCACCGATGACGAAGCTGGCTCCACCGGACAGTTTCACCACCAAGCTGGCGTCCGGAGCACTCTGCAACCGCAGACCACCAAACGTGTGTTTGTTGTCGAGGCTGATCGTTCCCCCTTGGATGACATGCACAATGTCGGTGTCGTCCCAGACCGATTGCGTGGTGATTTCGCCAGCTCGGACGTCCATACCGAGAATGCCGTTGAATCCGGCGATGTCATTTTCCATGCGGTTCAAGCGGACTAGCGGACCTTGGTTGTTCGCGAACTGCGTGTAGGCCTGAGCCGTTCCTGTGGCACGGCCTGGATCGGTGACGTTGATGGCTCGCAGCGCGTTGACGTCGATGCTGATGACGCTGCCATCGTTGTTGTGGAAGGTATTGTTGACGATGATTGGCTGCGCGCCCCTGATGAACACGACCGAGCCCACGTTGCCGGTGCGGAAGTTTCTCGCGCCGCCGTCCGCTCCACTCGCGTTGAATTCGAAGAGCGTATTGGTCAGACGCAGATCCGCTTCGTGCGCTTCAATCGCCGCGAAATTCGCATTGCCACCAGCGATCGGAATGTTGCCACCCGCATAGGCGACGTAGGCATAGTCGAGATTGGCTCGGCTCCCTTGGCCGAAGAACAGTCCGCCCCAATCCCCTTTGACCGCAGCGACCGCTCCGTTGTTGCTGGAATCGAAACTCCCACTGGCTCCGCTGTAACGATCGTCTTGCAGAGAGGTGAAGATCACTGGCAGCGAGCTGGTTCCCTCCGCGATCAATTGCGACGAGCCTCGTTCACCCTCAATCCGCGCGTCGTTCATTTTGACGACCACGCCTGGGTCGATTGTTAAGCGTCCACCCAGCCGTCCGGTGAGCACGCCACCGACTTGGGTCGTACTGACCACCACGTTTCCTTCCACCAGCGGAGAACCACTGGGGGGGGAGTTGTTCACGATCAGTTGTGGGAGGTCTTGGCTGCCGTCTTGGTTGGCGAACTCGATATTCACCGGAGACTGCGTCATACGACCGCCGGTCACGCGGACGCCACCGGGACCAATGCCGTCGAGTTCTTGCAAAGCCGCCTGGATTTCGGCCGCCGTGGCGTTGTGAGCCAACGGAACCGTTGTCCGGGCGAGCCGCACCGCGGCATTCGCGAAATGGGGCGCACCGGTTGTGCCGTTGACGGCCCGCACTACGGTCAGCGTGTTACCAACGATGGTCGTGACCCGCATCTCCTCGGCATCAACGATGATGTTGAACGGCACCGCCGCCGCCGACAAAAAGACATTCGAATTCCCAACGACCAGCGTGGTCGATGCGATACCGGTGATCTGCGTGACTGAGGCTCCCGCCGCGTGATTCAATGCACCGGCTCCGAGGATATCTCGATTCACCAAGACCATGTCGCTGGCAACGCCAGGAACAACGTCACGAACACCCATCTGCTCCGTTCCAACTAGGATGTTGAACTCAGCGGGGTCCGAGGCGAGTTGATTGCCATCGCCGACGGGCAAGGCCTCCCCGTTGGCGACGTCAAAGCTGATTTGCAGGACTGGGTTCGTCGCAACGTGTGTCGCCACCGCCGTTGTACCGTTCCGTCCACGAGTCACCGTCAAGTTGTTCCCCACGATGTTGAGAACGGCCATTTCCTCGCCGTTAATGCGAATGAAGTAATCGACGGTGGCCACACTGGCATCCACGGCCGGAAACACGGTCGCATCCGTGACCGTGATGTTCGTCTGAGTGGTCGTCGTGATGTTCGCCGCCAACGTCGTCACACCCACACGCTCGGCCAACGTGGTAATGCCCACACCGTTGGTCAGTGTGGTCCCCGGCTGAGTCGCTCCGCCGACCATCGTCAATGTGAAATTGCCGGAGGAGGGGGTTCCCTGGACCGTGAGCTGCTGAATCTCGTTGACAACTTGTGCTCCCCCCGCGTTGCCGACAATTTGCAAACTGTTGTCCGACAAGACGTGCGTGATGTCCGTGTCGTTGAAGCGGGCGCGACGGCTGAGCGTGTCGATCGGAATCCCGCCTACGGTGTTGATTCGGACGTACAAGCCGTTGATCGAACTGCCGGTGAGCGTGTTGCCATGCACGTCCGGGCCGATGCGGTTTTGCGAATCGTCAAAGCTATTGGGGTCCGCCGAGATTGCTGCGAAGGCGCTGTTTCGAATCGTCGTAAATGCGATCGTCGGCCGCTCATCGACGAGATGGACAGAGGAGTAAATCGGCGAGTTGAGCTGAGCCACCGGGCTATTGGACTCATCGACCGCTCCGCCGCCGAAGCTGATGTCCGCTTGGTAGATCGCATTCAAGAAAAAGTCGCCGCCATCGCGATCATTCGGATCATTGTCGTTCATATCCGAATCGTGGCGATAAACGATTCCACCCCAGTTTGAGGCCGACGCACCGCCGGAAGCGGAATCTGAATCGCCGCCGATCAAATCGTTGCGGTATGACGTGAGATAAACCGCGTTGTTCGATGTCGTCGCCCGCTTGGGGGTCCCCAGCAACTGGACGACCCCATCTTGGCGACTGGGCCCTGTATCGCCGGCGTCACTGCCGACGTCGATCGCCACGTTCTGCATCTTGATCACCACACCGGCATCAAGCATCACGGTCGTTCCTTGAGGAACGTCAAATGTCCGCCCATCCGAAAGAGCGCTGACACCGAAATTATCGATGCCGACCAGGTACGGGGCCGCATCGTTCTCGGTGGCGATATCGAGGTCCATGCCACCATTCGCCACGATGCGAATGATGTTTGGTGCGTTGAGCAGCCCATTGGACCCGGTGACATCGAGCGTGATGACATCCGCCAAATCGACGTGATCGCCGAAGGCCATTGCCGTCGTGTTGATGGCACCGAATTGTGAGGTGATCGCTGCCGCAATCGCCGTGGCTACTGCCGCAGAATTTCCCACTCGACGAACAAAAGTTCCCGCAGCGTGAGCCGTAGCGATTGTTCCCAATCCACGTTCGACGGTCAGAGTGTCGGCATCCACGATCACCGTAATTCGCATCCGCTCCGTGCCAACTTGAATCGTGTTTCCGATCGCGAAACCGGCAGTGCCACCAACGTCAATGCTCGTCTGACTGGCGGTGATCCCCGCCTTCAAAACAGCGACCAAGACCACGCGGTCATTGATGCTGTGTGCTGTCGGCGTCGTTCCGCCAAATCCGCGTGACGCCGTCAGCGTATTTCCGTCAACAATTGCCGTGACAAGCAACCGTTCGGTTCCAATTTGCAAGACATTATTAATGGCGGCACCAACCGTCGTCGTCACGTCAAACGTGACCGGGACGACACCGTTGACGATCACGGACGTCAACGCCGTGGCATAGGCGCTGAGATTGACCGGAGTGTTCGCATTGGCCCCGATCCCGTTCACGGTCCCGTCGAAATCAAACTCAAACACCTTCGTCCGATTGAGCGCGTCGGTGATCGAGAAGAAGTCCCCGTCCGTGACGCCGGCGGAACCATCCACCGGGGCCACGATTCGCGAAGCGGCTCGATCGAGCCCAGATTGGATATTGTTGAAAGGCGTCCCAATGGCTCCGTCTTGAGGACCGGGTCCGACGTATGCCTTATCGACGAAGATCGTGCTGCCCGATTGGAACCAAAAGTTGAAATCGCCGCCGGCAACCCCATCGGCATCGCCATCAAACGCGGTCAATTGAGCGGTCGCGAGCGACGCGGGTGTGCTGACATTGTCGGCATCGCTCAACGTGAGTACTGGCGAGCCCTTCACCACCGTACCGATGGGGTACGATGGCGCTGCCATGGTTCCATCAAAGTTACGAGTCACAGACAGCGTGTTACCGATGACATGCGTGACTCCCAATCGCTCGGAGCCGATCTGAATTACGAAATCGACAGTTGCCAAATTGTTATCGACGCTGGGCAACACGCTGGCATCCACGACGTTGATCGTCGTATCGGCGGCAACCGCTGCGACTTTGAGTGTCGTCAGCGTGGCCGTGTTCGCCGGTGTGAACGACAACCGCAATCCATAAATGCCATCGGTGGTTCCGCCGTATCCCGAATCGGACACCGTGGGGTTGTAGCTGGTGTTCCCCGTGCTGCTCACGCCGAGGTAATACGTTCCTGGCTTGAGGAGGGTGCTGACGAAGGCGTCGTTGCTGTTGTAGTCATCGTTCTGAGCAATGACCTCGCGATTGCCCCCACCCAAGGCGATGACGGAAGCATTCGTCAATCCGGTCGCGGCCAAGGCGGCGTTTCCAGAGGCAATCGAAGCCGTCACCAGCATCGTCGCCGCGGCGTTGCCATTGATGGCGTTAACGAATTGCTGGGCCGTTGATACCGAGCCTGCGGTGGTATTCACCGTCACGGTGATGATGTGGGCGCTGACCGTGACCGTCGGCAAAACAGCCGCACCGAGGGGCGACTTGTTGACGATCACTCGCACGTCGTTGCCAGTGACTCCGGCAATATCGGAGACGATCTGCACCGTCACCGCTCCAGCGTTCCCCAAATCCGACGTGGCTTTCGCGAACGGGTCGCGGAACAGCGTGAGCGCGCTGTCCAGCAGGCTGGCAACCGCTCGTCGTTCGGCGGTGATCTCGGCGGAAAGAGTGCCGGTTTGCGTCACATCGAACCGGTACATGTCGATGTCGGTTGAGAATGCTGGATTGATGTTTCGCAGGTGGACTGCGTCGTGCTCACCAAAAATGGTTTCGACATTCACACCACCGCCACCGCCTCCACCATTCATGAAGGCATGCAAGTCACCCGCGTGGCCCAACCCCAGCGAGTGGCCAATTTCGTGCAGCGCGATGCCCATGTAACCGCCGCGGTAGGACTCATCGCCGCCGACACTCAACGAATTCATGATGATCGTCGAGCCTGAACTGACACCGCCAACCGAGTTGACCGGCAAAGTCGGATCGGCAGCGCGGATATCGCCTACGATAATGTGGAACCCGCTGTTCGCGGTTTCGACGAATTGAATGCCGCTGTAGCGGCTGAACAACTCGAAAATTTCTCGCGTTCGCGCCTTCTGACCTTCCGTGATCTGATTGATCAGCGGCGAATTGAACAACGTGCCGTAATTGGCGGCGAAATTGTAAGTCTGGACCGCGATGGGACCGGGAGCTCCTGGTGTCCCCAGGTATCCGATCCCGTGCGACTCGGCTGGAATATCACGATGACCGGGCTCATCCTGAGTTCCCGGAAGTCCAGGAATCAACACTGTGGGACTCGCTAATCCAAACGAGTCCGTGCCTCCCGCTTGAGCGCTGATTGCGGCGATCAACGATTTTCCCGCCGTCCCGACGATTCCCAGATTGGTCGCTGACAAGTAGCTGCTGTTGTTGTCCGTGGTCAGCGGCGAGGGAGCAGTCGTCGAAATGTCGAGGCGGTACGATCCTGTCGTTGCCGCAGCGCTGGACACCTCGACGATGTATGAGCCAGCAGTCGGGATGGCGTAGGTCAACGTGTCAGTTAATCCCGCTCCACCTGCGGTCAGAATACCAACACTCGTCCCGGTGCTATCCAGCAAGCGAATGGTCGTGTTGTGCGTGCTCGTACCATCTGGAATCACAGTGACCAGGAGGTTGCCGGCGGCAGCGACATTGAATCGGTAAAGATCCAAATCGCCAACCGCCCCGCTGTCTCCCGTGAATGCTGTTGTGGTGAAGCTGGTGTCCGCCGAAAGAGTTCCCAAGTTCACGGAGGTCGCCGACAAACCGTCCGATTCCTGAGAACTGCCGATCTTCAACCGATAGGTTGATGTCGGAATTGAAGCAAAGGTCAGCGTCGCCTTGTCCAAGGTGGCACTGTAAGCCACACCCGTCGGCAATGAGATGGTGTCGTCCTGAGTGCTCGATGTCCCTTTGGTATCAATCAATTGATAGAAGGCGGGATTCTGAGCAACCGCCAGACTCATATCATCATCGTTGAAATAAACTTCGATGATGTTCGCACTCTGTGCCAGACCACCAGGGCGAGTGACTGGCTGTGGGACGACCGCGACAACTTGAGCGCCCAAATCCAACTCGAAATTGAGTGTCGCATCGGCTCCGATTTGAAGAGCATCCGCAACGGTGTCTCCAAAGACTCCCAGGTTGCTTCTCAGCAGTGTTCCGGTGCCGGCTCCGTTGATAAGAATCTGGTAAGTGTCATCCATCGGCGTTGACGCAAAGCGATAAACGATCTTGTTGGGCTCAGCGGCGCTCAGCGCATCGACGTAGCCGGCACTCACCGCGACGTCGTTGCTGTTGCCGAAGATACCGTCACCACCGCTGCGGGTAATTTGAATCCCGCCAAGTGTGGCCGGATTGATGGTGTGGCCGGGGCTGAATTGGAACACCAACTCACGTGGAGCTTCGGTGCGAACCTCCCCATTGGTCAGGAACATCCCGTTGTTCGGAACCACCGAAACCAAGCCGGGGCCAACTGTCATCACGCAGCGCTCTTCCAGCGATTCAGCATGAGCGCTGACCACAATCGGGCCGCGTAGCATTTGGTCGTGCTGCTTTTGGCTAACGCGCTGGCGGCGGAATTTGGGGAAGCGGATACGACGAGAAACGGAGCGCAACCAAGGAGTGAAGAACATGGATCACAGCCTCTAGTCAAAGAGTTTTGGCCCGCTGCGATTCCGCCGAGTGGCGAGTCGAGACACAATAAGTACCCGGCAAAGCCAATGGCAATGGCCTTGCCGGAAATCGCGTCACTTAAACCCATAACTCGTCAGAAAGGTTCGCGGGCGTCTCAAATGAGAAATCCAGACACAACGGGAGCGTTGAAGAATCCCGTTGTGAATTCGGACACGAACCAACTTCGCCGTTTGTCGGAATACGCGAAGCGGTGCGAGACGTCGCAGGTTACTTTGACGAGAACGGTTTGAATCGCAATGTCGATTCACGGTCGAAAACCGGTTTCACGGGTGTGCCCGTCTGTGACGATCGCTCAACCGGACGTTCGCGGTTTCCCTGTGATCGCGCTGCTTGGCGCAACGAAGTCGGTGCCAGATCGCTCGGTGCGAGCCGATCTCGCGGTTCGATCGGTCGATCAGATGCCGTCGATAAAATCGGCGCAAACGGACTGGGATGCGGCACCTGTGAGCGGCCCGCATCGTCGGCCGAGTCTTGCGATGAGGGTGAGCTTGCGAGTTGCCGCAACTCAGGATGGCTCAGAAAAGGGGCTCGCGGGCGACGCTGATCCTTGGACGGTGAAAAAAGTGATGGCGAATCAGAATGAACAACCTCGTTGGGCTGCGACTTTGATTCTTCGATTTCACGATTTCGGCGACGCGGTTCTGGTGCGGAAACGGATTCCACTCGCGGTGCGACAGTATGGCCGCCAGCAACTGGAACATTGAATTTCACGTCTTTCGTTTTGGTCTTCGTCTCTGTCGGCTTTGAATCGGGACTTTGTGACCGGACGATCGACGCAGCCTGTTCGACAGCGTTTGAGTCACGAGAAGAGGTCGAAGCCGCAGCAAGCAGAGTGTTGTCCGCAAGTCGCAACGAGGGGCTGCCGGCGATCACCCAACGGCTCCATTTCTTCTCGATGGCTTCAACGTTCGATTCTTCGTAGTGCTTACGAAAGGCGGCGTCCCAGCCGGACTCGTGCGCGTCTTGCACGAAGTCCAGAAAGCGTTTCTTGCCACCCTTCTGAACTAAGTAGTCCACCAGCGAATAGCCCTCGGCATACAGCGTCAAAACGTGCTGCATGTTCTTCGGGTACTCGGTGATTTGCAGCAGTTCGCGGAGCGGGATGCGTCGCGTCGTGGGGAGCACTTCCTCAGCCATTTTCTGTTGCCGACGTTGCTCAGAGTCTTCTTCCGACAGAGTCGCCGCCCCTTCATCGGCCCAGCGCGGAAGTGGACGACGGAAGTGACAGGCAAAAATCGTGTGGCTTACTTCGTGGGGAATGACGGAATCCAGAATCCGTTCAAGCGAGCCCTGGACCGTCATGTCCCAGCCGTAAACGTGTCCGCCACCGAAGGAGAATGTCGTGGCACCTCCGGCTCCGATTTGTCCCACTTTCACGTGGACTTGGCAGCGTTGTGACCAGTTTGGCAACGCGATTCCGAGCCACTCGATCGCCAACTCTTGGCGATAGTGCTCGGCTGTGATCGCCACCCTTTCGGCGATCGCGTTGGTCGGTGCTTCGACCTCAAAGTTCGGCGTGACGTGCTTGGCACCGAGGCCGCACAGCAGCAACAGGGGAAATAGAAAACGCCACGACATCGCATCCTTGCTAATCATTCAGAGAGCTTTCTCGTCCTTGAGGTGGCCCCCGCCAGGATTTTTCTCCGAGCAAAGCTCGGTCCAGGCAGCGTCTGAAATTGATATGCGAGCAGTCGGCTCGCGGGTTATCTCCGTCGTCTCAATTGGTTATGTCGAATCAGAATGTGTTTCGTGCGTTTGCCGCAAGACGAGATTGTTCATGTAATTTCTGCAAGGCGTGGAACTGAACGGGGGCCAGCGAGTTCACAACTCGCGGAGAGGCTGTGAAGAATTACGTGGGATAAGCATCCAGCTTGTCGGATCTGCTTTTGAAGGTGACAAGCTGGACGCTTATCCCATGTAAAGTTCACAACATCTTCGAGGTTACTGGTTCCGTTCGGCTGAACTCGCAAGATCATTCGGTACAACCAGCACCGCCCGACCGCGACGATTTGACGGACGATGCTTTACAAAGTGATTTTTTTCATGGGGTTTTCATGTGTTCGGTGTTTCAATACGCTCGTTGATGACGTGTCCGAGGCACTGCTTCGGGCACCCTGACCCACCGAAGTTTGTCGCCAATGCGACGTCCCGCCGATCGAAGGATTAAGCCGTGAAGAACACCTCTCGTCATCTCCCCAATATTTTCCGAATTTCTCGCCATTCTGGTTTCACTCTGCTCGAAGTTTTGCTCGTGCTGGCGATCTTGGGTGTGATTGCGGCGATGGTGGTGCCCAACCTGCTGGGCCGCCAACAAGAGGCATATGTCAAAGCGACGCGCACGAGCATTTCCGGATTGGAAGGTGCGGTGAAGTTGTATGCCTCCGAGCACGACGGCCAGTTCCCCGAAGGAAACGCCGAAACCGTGTTTCAGCAGTTGATGAGCCCGGAGACCGATCAACAGACCGGCAAGCAGCGCGCCAGCTACCTGGAAAAAATTCCGCTCGATGCTTGGAAGAATCCGCTTCGCTATGAGTTCCCCGCGACCGGCAATCGAACGAACCCCAGCGGAAAACCAGCGATTTGGTCCCCCGGTCCCGACAAGCAAGATGACACTTCGGATGACGTCAATAACTGGGGACAGAATTAAATCCAGTTTTCTAGCACGACGCGTGAGCGAGTGGTGAAACACGCGTAAGTCGTCGAGCCAAAACCCCTCGCTGGCGCGTCGGGCTAACATGCCACTCACTCGGCCAACTCGATGACCGCGAGACAATGTGATGCGCGGGACTCGAAATACAATCGACGGAAATAAACTTGGCGAGCGGGGTGGCTTCACGCTCGCGGAAATTCTGCTCGTACTCGCCGTGTTGGTCGTCATCAGCGGATTGATCTTTCCGCCGGTGTTGCGATTGATGGCCGACCAACCGCTCAAGGAAGCGGCCGAGCGGGCTCGGTCGCAGTTGGCGAATGTGCGGTTCAAGGCGTTGGATACGAACGTCGCTTGGCAATTTCGGTTTGAGCCCGGTGGCGGCCATTATCTTTGGATGCCTCAAGAGTCCGCTTCATCAACCGCTGCGGTTGATTCCACGAACGGCAGTGCAACCAGTTCGACAGCGGCAACTCAATCCGGCCCGCAGACGGCGGAGCTTCCGAAGGGGATTGTCTTTGCCAGTGCCATCAACGGCGTTCCGTTCGGCGTCGAACACCTTCCGCCGGAGATGGTCATGGGAGCGGCGAACTCCTACGAACTGACTCAGGTTGCTTGGAGCGTGCCGCTCACTTTCCAGCCGGATGGTTCCGCGGCGGACTCCGAGTTGGCGGTGGTTGATTCTCGTGATCGGCAGATGCGTTTGATGATTCGCGGTTTGACCGGTGGCGTGATTGTCGCGCCGATGGAGACTCGGACGCGATGAGGAAATACACGCCACCGTTGAGTCTACGTAGCCATCACGCTCCGCGTGATGAGCAGATTGCTTCACAGGACGTTGGGAAGCGTTCGGCTCGTCACGCGGAGCGTGACGGCTACGTAAACGCGGCGAGTCCTCGAGGCGGGTTCACGCTGTTTGAAGTCCTGCTGTCGCTTGGATTGTTCTTGGGAACTTTGGCCGTCCTGAGCCAGTTGTGGTACGGCGGCGTGCGAGCCTCAGTTCAATCTCGCCTGCGGACACAGGCGATCTTTCGCTGTGAATCCAAGTTGAGCGAGGTCGTCGCGGGAGCAATCCCGCTGGAGGCGGCGAGCGAAACGCCGTTCGAGGACGATGCCAGTTGGACTTGGAATATGCAGGTGTTGCCCGGACCTCATGCGGATGTGATGTTGGTGGTTGTGAATGTCGCCCATCCGGGACAAGGTGGTTTGTCGTCGTCGAGCCATCAGCTCAGCCGATTGATTCGCGATCCTCTGGTGTGGGTCAACGCCCAGCAGGCAACCACGGAGGATCAGCAACCATGAAGCGACAACGACATGACACAGTTGGAGGATCGCGACGTTCTCAGCGCCCTCACGCGGGCTTCACGTTGTTGGAAGTCGTCTTGGCGCTCGGCCTGTCGAGCC
>JANNDA010000562.1:0-6869 GCA_031387195.1 Planctomyces sp.
CGCGCGGGCCGCGGTTCCGCTTGCCGGCGGAGATGATTCGCGACAACGCGCTCGCAGCCGCCGGTTTGCTCAAGCGGCAAATCGGTTCTCGACTCTTACGGACCCGATGTCACGAAGCCCGGCACCTTCGCCGCCAATTGCCTGCAAGCTCGACACTTGGCGGAACGGGGCGTCCGATTCATTCAGCTTTATCACCAAGACTGGGACCATCACGGCGGCCTGCCCGGCGCATTACCGAAACTGTGCCAAGAAACCGATCAGCCAGCCGCCGCGTTGGTGCAGGATCTGAAACGCTGCGGTTTGCTCGACGACACGCTGGTCGTCTGGGGTGGTGAGTTCGGACGCACGAACTACTGCCAAGGAAAGATTCAGACCAACTTCGGTCGCGATCATCATCCGCGCTGTTACAGCATCTGGATGGCCGGCGGCGGCGTGAAGCGCGGCTCGGTACACGGCGAGACAGACGAGCTGGGCTACAACATCGCTCGTGACGGCCTGCACATCCACGGCCTGCACGCCACGATCATGCATCTGCTTGGCATCGACCACGAGCGCCCGACCTACAAGTTCCAAGGCCGCCGTTATCGACTGACCGACGTGCATGGCGAAGTCGTGCAGGGGATTTTGTCATGATGAGGATCACACTTCCGATTGGCCGAGTGGCATTTGCCTGCCTGCTCGCGCTCAGTCTCTGTGCAGCGATGACCGCTCGCGCCGAGGACCGTCTCGACTTCAATCGGGACATCCGGCCGATCTTGTCGGAGAACTGCTTTTACTGTCACGGGCAGGATGCCATTAAGCGGCAGGCGGAGTTGCGGCTCGATGTGCGCGACGTGGCGGTCAAGGCGGGAGCGATCTCGCCCGGCGATGTCGTGAAGAGTTCGCTCATCGCACGCATCCACTCCGACGATCCCGAGCAGCAGATGCCGCGCGAATGCTCGCCGAGCAGAGCTTCAAAGCTGCCGCCGATGTCGATGGCCGACTCACTCACGCCTTTCGCCGAGTCCTTGGCCGCATGCCAACGGATCGAGACATGCAGACTCTGCGCCGCGCGTATGCACGACAGACCGCGATCTACAAGCCAGATTCCGATGCCGCCAAAGCACTGCTCAGTGTCGGTGCGAGCAAACGCGATGAGTCGCTCAACCTCACCGAGCACGCAGCGCTGGAGTTCTCGGATGAAATCCGCGTGCTGCTCAGCGACGATGGACTCGAATATCACTTGGCGGCGGCGCGGCATAAACGCGGGTTGGATGATCTCTCAGCGGATGCTTACAGCCTGCCGGAAGAGAAGATCGCCTGGGTTCACAACTTTCGGTTGCCGGTCAAACAGAAAGCTCGGCATGTCGCGGTCCAGGTGCTTCACAAGAAGCAGTACATCGTCAGCGATGAGCTGGCTGTGGTGAAAGGGACTGACAGCCTCCCCGCGTTTCAGCCGAAGCCGGACACGCGAGTTGCCTTGGTCACGGATGGCGTCGCCTTCATGCCGGTGTGGGGCAACGTGCAGCCGATCTGCCTGAACCTGCCGCTTCGTTCGCGGTTGGAGAAGCAGGATGCTCGGTCGGGAGACAAGTTCGACAAGCCCTGCAAGATTTTGCTCGACCTGCCGGAGACGTTGAAGTTCGCGTCGGCCGGCATCACGCCGACGGAGGTCAAACACGACGGCCGCACCTTCCGGCGCTACACGATCAACTGGGCGGGCGAAGGGCCGTGAGATTTATCTCGACATGAAAACCGCCATCGAAAAGTCGCTGGCCGACGCGGGGATCAATCGACCGATCATCTACGGCAGCTACCGCACGGAGCCGATCACGCCGCTCAATGACGGACTGTTCGCGTTCGACAACACCTATCCCGACCTGCTGCAAATGGCGATGCCCAGCCTGTACGTCGCCGGCAACCCACTGGCCGTCGCCGAAAGCATCACAGCCAACCGCGCCCGCATGAAGTCGAACGACATCATCCCCTGGCTGAGCACCGGCTGTTACGGCGAATACGACCCGATCCGAACTCGCGACATGATCCTGGAAGCGTTCGCGAACGGTGCTCGCGGCGTGACCTATTACTGGTACGCGCATTTCGACGCGGGCCATTTCAAGTCGCACGCCGAGGCGATCAACATCGTCGCCCCCATTGAAGACCTCTTCATGGACGGCACGCCGCTAACGAACCTCAAGTGCAGCCACGACAAACTCAAAGTTTGCGGCAGGGGCTTGAACGGCTAACAAGCGGTGCTGATCTCGAACTATCAAGGAGTGCCGCGCGGGACGAGCGTGACGGTCAAAGCCTCCGCCACGCCCGGCATGCCGGTTCGCGACTTGCACTCAGGCAAGAGCGTCGGTGTTGTGCAACCAGACGGTTCCTTCACCGTCACCCTCGACGAGTTCGCGGCCCATATGTATTACCTCGGACGCAAATATCCGTGATTCTTTGAAGGGCCCAACCAATGCAAATGACTCGACGAACTGGGTTGTCCGCCGTACGCGTGAGCGGATTGATTGTGCTGGCGCTGGCGACGATCGTGCTGAATCACCGCGGCTCAGTGGCCGATGAACCGGACGCTCAGAAGCGCGTGCAAGAGGTCGTCAAAGCGGCTGGCGGCGACGGGAAACTTCTGAAACTGTTCCGGTTCAGCGAGCGAGTGCTGATCACCGCGACCGTGACTCCGCTGAAGCCGGACGACAAGAGCAATCGGACGTCCGTGGTGGAAGTCGGCAGCCGTTGGTGGATCGGGGCCGCTCCGCGCGACAAGGACAAGGTCCGAGTTCTCTGCTGGGCGTGGAGCCTGCGAATCCTGCTCGATCCAAAGTCGAAGGTCGCCGCTCTGGAAGACATCAAAGTCGGCGATCGGACTGCGTTCGGTTTGCGAGTCACCGAAGCGGTCAATGAACCGATCGACCTCTACTTCGACACCAGCGACAAACGGCTGTTGGCGATCGACTACACCGACACGCGGCATCTCTTCAGCGAGTGGAAGAAGACCGAGGAAGGTCACTCGTACCCGTCACATGTCTCCGGCTTCCGCTTCGCCGACCGAGCCGCTCGAACGTTGAATGAGAAGCAGTGGTATCAGACCGACATCCTCGAACTGACCCCGCTGAAAGAACTGCCGGCGGAGGTGGCGAAGTGAGGCTCATTGGCTGCGTCATCAGCCGAAACGCGCTAGCGTCCGGTTTGTTTTCGACGCAAGAAACCGGACGCTAGCGCGTTCCGGCTGGTGACGCAGCCAGCAATTGATTCAAAACCGTTTCGACCGCCGCCTGGCACGGGCCGGTGAAGGACCAGGTTTGTTCGTAGCCACCTCGGTCGCGAAAGATCGAGTCGGGGCCAAAGGACCAGACACCGCACTCGCCGTAACCGGCCACGCAGACGAACGAGTCGGCTGCGGCCTGTTGCGCGAACAGTTGAAACTCGACGAACGGCTCGCCCGGCAGATGCACGAGTTGCACCGAGCCGAGCTTCAGCCGCGAAACGATCACGCGATGCCCCGCGTTCAAGCGAGAGGCCCAAGCCGAGAACATCGCGGCCTTCAAACGGTCGTTGAAGGGACGTCCGGCTTGCAGTTGCTCGCGCAGTGCGGCGGCAGCGAAGGAGCCATCGTCACGGACGGTGAATCGCAGGTCGGCTTGATCCCAAGCGATCTCCGCAGGCTTGAGCGATCGCAGATCAACGGTTGTGTCGAGCTTCTCGGATTCGCTCGCATCACCGCCGACAGCAACTCGCGCGGAACGCCGCATCGCGTCGAACATGCGATCGGTCAGTTGCTCGCGAGCGGCGCGAGTCGCATCGTTGTACTTCCCCATGCCGATGTTGCCGCCGCAGCCGTTGAAGTAAATCTGGAAGACGCCGGTCTCCTGCTCCAATCGCTGTCGAGCCAGGCCGGGAACGTCCCACGAGATCCGGGCGTCGCCGTAAAAACTCATCGGGTGCGTCGCGTAGTAATGCAGTTGAACCATCGGCCGAAAGTTGTGGATCGCTCCGCGATCCAACGTTGGTTCGCAGAGCGAACCACGACTCTGAATCGGCCGCTCGGCCTCGAAGAACGTCACCGTCCGCAGCCACGGGTCGATCAAACCTTCGGGAGCCTCCTGCAACTTCGGATCGCGCGTCGCACTGCGCTCCGCCATACGATGCCGGAACTCATCGTCGCTCGAATTGCACAGCCCCTGATAATCGAGAGCCGCGATGACAAACGTCTGCCCATTCGCTCGCAACACGATGCCGCGCACTTCGAGCCGATGCTCGACGCTCTCCACCTTCGGCATGAACCCCACGCACGGCCCATCACCGATCGGCGGAGTCACATCCGCTCGAAAGGTCGCCAACTGCAACACGGGTTCCTCCCCCAATGCCACCGTCGCCATCAGCCACGTCGCCATCACCAGCATGAGTCGATGAGCCATGTTATTCTCTTGAGGTCGCCGCGTGCCGTAGCCAATCTCGCCAGAGATTGGGTTGCGGCTGTTTCAAAAGTAACCCGATGCGTCAGCGAGGGACGGTTCGATACGGGGATGACCGACTCCCTCGCTGACGCTTCGGATTACATGTCTGGCTGTTTTTCAACAGGCTCCAATGACATCCAACAAATCCAAGGAAACGACGAATGCAAAAAGAGTTCATTGCACCGCTGAATCATCGGGGAGGTGCATCAGGCAGCAGCACGCAAGCAGTGCGAGCCGGGAATCTGATTCTGGTCGGCGGTCAGATGTCGCTGGATGAGCACGGTTGCGTCGTCGGTTCTGACATCGCCACGCAGGCGCAGAATGCGTTTGAGGCGTTGAAGCGAGTGCTCGCCGAAGCGGGGGCCGGGATGCAGGATGTCGTCAAGCACAACATCTATTTCCAGTGCGATGGCGGCGACGCGGAGGTTGCGAAGTTTCTGGACGACATCGACCGAGTGCGGCTCGATTACTTCTCGGACCCAGGGCCAACGACGACCGAAACGCGAGTCGGACTGGATAGCGAAGGGGCGTTGATTCAGATCGACGCCTGGGCCGTCGTGGGCGAACCGCGAGAACGTCTGATGCCGGACGGTCACTGGAACTGGAGCAAGCCGCTGCCGTTCACTCACGGCTGGAAAGTCGGCGACATGATTTTCGTCGGCGGACAACGGTCGCTAGATGCACACGGCAACGTGCTGGGAGTCGGTGACATCGAGGTCCAAACCGATCACGCCTTCCGCAATCTCGACACGCTGCTGCGAGCTGGCGGCGGTGACCGCAACAGCCTGATGCGGCAGAACACGTTCTTCCGCTTCTTCGGTCAGGGCCGCGAAGTGACCGACTATTGGGAAAAGATGACAAACGTCCGCCGGCGTTACATGTCGGTCCCGTCCGCCGCTGGAGCGGGGTTGCGGATCACCGGGTTCCCGAACTCGGCCGAGCTGATTCAGGTCGAAGGGATCGGCGTGCTCGGCGAGGACAAGCAGCGGTTGCAGCCCGACAACCATTGGGACTGGAGCATCCCCAACACGCAGTTCACTCAGGGCTGGCGGATCGGCAAGCTGGCGTTCATCGGCGGCCAAATCTCCGCAGACAACCGAGCGAAAGCGGTCGGCAAAGACATGGAGACGCAGACTCGCAACGTGTTCCAGTTCATCCGCAACGTGCTGGCCGAAGGGGGCCTCGACGAGAGCGATGTCGCCAAGCTCTACATCTATTACCACGGCGACGGCGACTGGAATCAGATCGCCGCAACGAAAGCGACCATCGACCGCGTACAGCGCGAGTTCTATCCCGCCCCTGGCCCAACAGCGACGTCGATCCGCGTCTCCGGTTTCGCGTTTGAAAACCTGATGATCGAGATCGAAGCGTTCGCCATCTGCCGTGACTAAACCCAAGTAACCCGAAGCGTCAGCGAGGGCGAACGCGTTCGGAACGCGATGAATTCAGAATCTTGTGAAGCGTTCGCCCCCGCTGACGCTTCGGATTACATCAGGAGACGACGAATGAAGCGCAGTCCTGCCGAGAGTGATCCCGTTTGCCAATTCCCTCCCCGCCCTGTTCGTTGTCTCCTTCCATTCGTTGGACTCCTCCTCTTCCTGCCAGCCACCAGCGCCGACACCGTCTTCGTGGAAGCGGAGTCGATGCAGGCGTCGTCAAGCGGTTGGGCCGCGACGAGCAACGATCAGACCCAGCGTGCCTCACGGACGAAGACCTTGTGGGGCGCGGATGGTGCGGGCGATGCGGTCGCGAAGCAAACGGTGCGTGTCAGCGAGGCCGGGCAGTATCGCGTGTGGGTGCGGTACATGCAGGTCGGAGCGTGGCGTGGACCGTTTCAGTTGGCGGTTTCAGCGAGCGATAAGCAACTCGCAGCGAAGACGTTTGATCTCGAAGTTCAGCCCGGTGTCGCCGACTGGGAATACCTGTGGCAGTCGTTTGATGCGGACCTGCCTGCCGGAGAGGTGACGCTCTCGCTGGCAAAGCACGAGCAGAAGAACTGCGTCGGCTATGTGCGGCATGTGGACTGCGTGCTGCTCACCAGCGATCACAAGCTCGTGCCGGATCATTTGCCGTTCGGGCCGCAGACGCTGGTGCGAGTCACGATGGGCGAAGGCTATGACCGGCCGGTCTACTTGCACTTGTTCGCCGACCATTATCGCTCGCCGTGGTACGCGCACTATGCGATGGGACGCGATGGCATCCGCGCGGAACTCGCGCCGCCGGCTGAGCAAATGTTGAAGCCGGGCGACGTCACACCGTGGTGCAATCTGACGCCAACGGTCTATCAAGATTCAGGAGCGGCGCTGAATCTCTCGGTGCGGCATTCGTATCACGAGAAGGCGACGAGATTCCGAGCGAAGCTGGAGTTCGGGCGTGTTTCTGGTGGGATAGGCTTCCAGCCTGTCGGGCTTGCGAGCGATTCACGAC
>JANNDA010000563.1:0-7976 GCA_031387195.1 Planctomyces sp.
CCGTCATGACGAGCACGTGCGGAGCAAGATCGCCCAACCCGAAGTGAGCCCGCTGTGCCACGCCGAATTTATGCTGCTCGTCGATGACGACCAGTCCCAGCTTCGCGAAGCGGACACCTTTCTGAATCAAGGCTTGCGTGCCGATGATTAGGTTTGCCGTTCCGGATTCCATCTCAGCCAGTGTCTGTCGTCGCTGCGACTCGTTCAAACTTCCCGTCAGAAGTCGCCGCTCCACGCGGCTGCCGGAAAGCAGCGAATCAATGGTCTGCCAGTGTTGCGTCGCCAGCAATTCGGTCGGAGTCATGATCACTGCTTGATACCCGTTGGCCACCGCGACCAGTAGCGCGTAAATCGCAATCGCCGTCTTTCCCGCTCCGACGTCCGCCTGCAAGAGGCGATGCATCGCTTGATTCAGCCCCAGATCGCGGCAGATTTCCTCGACCGCTTGGTTCTGCCCGGCGGTGAATTGAAACGGAAACAAACGCCGAGCCCGCGCGTCGATCTTCGCGGTGACAGGCAACGGCGGAGCGGACGGACCACGCTTCCACGCGCGGCGACGGAGTGCGAGCCCGATTTGAAATTCCAACAGATCTTCAAAGATCAGCCGTCGCTTTGCCGCGAGATACTCGGCCATTGTGCTCGGCACGTGCAATTGCCGGATCGCCTCGCTGCGTCGCGGCAACTTGTGTCGCAGCAAGATTTCGTCGGGCAAGTGTTCGGGAATGAATTGCGCGTAGTCAACGACAGCCGCTTTCGAGATCCGCCGCATCTCGAACATCCGCAGACCTTCGGTGAGATGATAGCGCGGCAACACCTCACCGACCGAATCGCCATCGTCCGTTTCGAGATGTTGAATCTCCGGGCTGCTGAACTCCCAACGTCCGTTACTCCATTTCGGTTTTCCGGAAAACAAAACGGACTGCTGATCCGCGAATCGTTTCAGCATCCAGGGCTGATTGAACCACAAGCCGCGGACATATCCGTCGCCACAATCGAGCAACACTCCGGTCATCGTCTTACCGGTCTTCGTCAATCGCGCGTCGCGATCAACGACCTTTCCTTTGACCGTCTGAAACGTTTCCGCTTTCAGGTCTTTGACTCGCGTGACTTTTGAGAGGTCCAGCACATCTCGCGGTACGTTAAACAGCAGATCCTCGACCGTTCGCAGCTCAAGACGTTCGAGCAACACCGCACGCGCCGGCCCGACTCCAGAAACGTACTGCACCGGTGTCTGCAACGGCGGCAAATCGGCGGACATGCAACGATTCCAACGGAATGAGGCCGTGATGTATTTCGTGGAGCACGATTTCATCGTGCTCCGTTATTTTGCACAAACCCCACCGAGGCAAGCTCAGTGGGGTTTGTGCCACTTTTTACCTGCTCGCCGGGATTATTCATGGTCCGATGCCAGCACGACGCGCAAGAGAGTGGTTTTCACGGACAATCACTCGCTTGCGCGTCGTGCTAACTTGACGCACCCGACCACCTCCGACCAACTGGACGGTCGGTATTGCCAATCACTCGCTTGCGCGTCGTGCTAACTTGAAGCACCCTACGGGGAATTCTCCCCGGCTCATGAATAATCCCGGCTAGCAGCCGACGACCACTCGAATCCCAGCATGATCGAACTCAACCCGCTGCCGATCCCCAGCATCGCGACGTGATCACCAGCGGCAACGTGTCCGCGTTCGATGCCCATCGCGGCCGCAGTCGGCAATGCCACCGCTCCGGTGTTGCCCAGAAACTCGACCGTTGGGAAGTCGATATCCGGTGATAGCCCCACTCGATCGAATAGTAGCTTGCGATGTGCCTTGCCGACTTGATGCGTGAAGACCTTGTCGATGTTGGTCGCTTTCCAGGCGAGTTCTGTTTGAAAGCGGTCCCAGGTTGCTCCTGCGAGTTCGATGCCCGCGTGCAACAGAGCTTCCGAATCGGTCTGCATCCGCGGCCGGCCATCGGCATGCTGAGCTTCGACTCCTCCGGCGCAGAGGCCGTGATGACTCGTGTCCGTCAAGCAGACGCCGCCGAGCAATCGGTTTCCAGTTCGGCTGAGATCGCGATGACAGAGCACGATCGCCGCCGAGCCGGCACCGATCGTGAGCGATGCGAAATCGAGTTTGATGCTCTTCCGCGTGGCAGACGGATTCTTCAGCAGCGAATCAATCGTCCCTTCCACCAGGTCGCGACCGTCTTCGGTCCCCACGACGATTCCCGCGCTGACCTGCCCGAGTTCGATCATGTTCGCAAGCACCAAAACTCCGTTGAGCAATCCGAGGCAAGCATTGCTCACATCCAGAATCGCTGCGGTACGAGGGAGGCCGACGCCGTGATGCACACCGCTCGCGGTGGCCGGTTCTAGTTGATCACGGCAAACCGAACCGTGAACCAGGAGGCCGATGTCGTCAGCTTTCAACCCTGATGCCACCAGAGCCTTGCTGGCCGTGACGGTACTCATCTGACTGGGCTTCACGCCGCGGTCGAAGAATCGCCGCTCGCGAATGCCAGTCATCAATTCCAGCCGACCAAATGGCAGGCCGAGCCGTTCGTAAACGGGCGCGAGTTGTCGCTCGATGTCATCCGAGGTGACAACATGCGGCGGCAATTCGTAAGCCAGGGATTCAATGCAAACGTGTTCGTAACGCATGAGGCGGACTACCAATAGTTGAAGCCCGGCTTCGTGAAAAACCGGGCTTCCTGATGTTTGTTCTGCCGCCATCTCGCGGGCGCAAACTGTGGTTCGACAACGTCGAACTAATGGACCATGACCTTGGCTCGGCTCAGGTGCTCGGTCAATTCGGCGATGGTGCGAGCCTTCTCGCGACGTTCATCTATCGACTCGCTCGTGGGCAAATCGTTGATATCCAACATGATAGAACTGCGGATAAAACGAAGCCCTCGCAAGAGGATTTCTTTTTGATCCTTGGTCACTTCCAGGGTAATCGTTTCATTCATTCTGACAGACCTTGATGACGAATGGCTCGCCCCACAATCCCGGCAAAGTCGGCTGCGGCAGGAAGACCGACAGGGGAGATGATACAAGTGCGATTCAGGGTTCTCAACCGGCCAAGTTCATCGTCAAGCCCAGTTTCTTGGCTTGCTGCCGTTCGCTCATCGACGAGGAAATTGGTCGGCAATATTCGCCGAACACCGAAGGACTGGCATCGCCGCTGTTCCGAGTTCGTTCGGCGCTTGAAGATTGCCCGGAACGAACTACCCCGTCTGCGCCTTAGTCGCTCGGATTGCGAAGACTCTTCAGGTCATGCCAATTCTGGGATCGGCTTGCCTCCCTCAACCATATAAACCGGACGGCCCGCTTGATTGGTGAACTGCGTGGCGAGATCAATCCCCAGAACGCCGAAGACTGTCGCCATCAAATCTTGAGGCGTGATCGGTCGGCTGTGTGGGCGAGTCACTTTCGAGTCAGATTCGCCGACAACTTGTCCCATCTTCAGCCCGCCGCCGGAAAGTGCGAGCGTGCTCAGTGGAGCCCAATGGTCGCGACCAGCATTCTTGTTGATGCGTGGAGTCCGTCCAAATTCGCCGGTGATGACCAGCAAAATCTTCTCGCTGAGCCCGCGTTCTTGAACGTCTTGCACAAAGGTTGCCACTGCGTGGTCGAGCACCGGAACTCGGCTCTTCAATGCCTGATGAATGTTGCCGTGCATGTCCCAGCCGCCGTAATTGAGTGTCACAAAGCCACAGCCCGATTCGCATAGCCGACGTGCGACGAGCAGTTGCTCGCCCAAGCCTTTGCCGTATTTCGAGACGACCTCTTTGTTCTCCTTTTTCAGGTCGAACGCATCCGTCGCGTTTCCGAGAACGAGGTTGAAAGCTTGTTGCTCGAACGCATCCAACCCACTCATCAAACCAGTGCGATCCGCCTCGCGTTGGAAGCGATCGAAATCGTTGAGCAACGCCCGGCGATCTTCGACTCGTTCGAGCGACGTTCGCAGCGTCATGTTGGTCTTTGCTTGATTGTTGGTCCCAAACGGTGCGTAACCGGTTCCGAGAAATGCCGGACCATCTGCGCCAATGCCGTCCAGACGGACGTAAGTCGGCATCCCCGTTTCCGGATGATTCGCTCCACGCAGGCGAGCGGTGATCGATCCCAGCGACGGCCGAGTCGGCAGGCCACCGTTGTCGGCCATTCGATTGTCGTAGCCGGTCATCAAGAAATGTGTACCGCCGCCGTGACCACTATTGGTGTGTGCGAACGATCGCACGAATGCAAAGTGATCGGCCTGCGTGGCGATTTTCTGGAATTGACCGCCGATCGTGACACCAGGAACTGACGTCGTCGTCTCACCGGTCACGCTGCGATATTCCACCGGAGCCGACATCTTCGGATCGAAAGTCTCCACGTGCGTTGGCCCACCACCGAGCCACAGCCAGACCACCGACGTGTCCTTAACCGACTTGCCACTCTTCGCAGCCAACTCGCGAGCCGCCAACAATTGTGGCAGACCAAACGCTCCCAAACCCAAGCCACCGATTTTCATAAAGTCACGACGGCCAATTCCGTCACAGTTCGGATGAGCATTCTGCGAAACGAGTGACAGCATCGGAGGGCTCTCCTCATGAGAGTGGCGAGGGATAACGACGACCATTTCACGGAACGGCCGACCTGAAATCGTGCATCAAAGTACGCCGACCTGTTGTCTGGGTCAACTTGCAACCATTGGCCACCAAGTCGCTTTTCTGAGCGATGATCTGACGCATCAGACCCCACGTTGCCTCGTTTACGCCGATCTGCTATCACCCCGCCCCTTCCACGACAGGGATCGTTGGAGCCGGATCAATCGCTCACCCGAATGGAATCGGGAGTCTCGACTTGAACTCTACTGTCAGCAGTCAATTGCGTGTGTTGTTCGTCGATGACGAACCGCTGATTCGTCAGATTATGGCTGTCGAGCTACCGTCTCGCGGGCATGACGCCACCATTTGCGAAGACGGGGCGGCCGCAGTCCGAGCCTTGGAAAAAGCCTCGTTCGACTGTGCGATCATCGACTTGCAGATGCCGGGAATGACCGGTTGGGAGGTCGTCGCGCGGATGAAGGAAATTGCTCCGGATACGCCAGCGATCATTCACACCGCTCACGGCAGCATGGACGCCGCGATTCAAGCACTACGAATGCAGGTCTTCGATTTTCTCCCCAAGCCGTGCAGCCTCGGTGATATCGAAAAGCTGCTGCAACGAGTCGGAGAGAATCGCACTCTCACTCACAAAACGATTGCTTTGGAAAGCCGGCTCTCGGCCGTTCAAGGAAATTCGGAACTGATCGGCGAATCGGCTGAGATGCAGCGGGTCAAACGGCTGATCGACAGGATCGCTCCGAAGGATTCGAGCGTGCTCATCCTGGGCGAGACCGGTACGGGCAAGGAATTAGTCGCTCGCCGCATTCATGATTTGAGCACTCGCAAGGGGATGCCGTTCGTTGCTGTGAACTGTGGCGCTTTGCCGGAGCAACTCGTGGAAAGCGAGCTCTTTGGACATCGCAAAGGAGCATTCACCGGTGCCGACGCCACTCGCAAAGGGCTGCTCGAAGTGGCCAACGGCGGGACGCTGTTCCTCGACGAAGTGGGTGAACTCGACAAAGCCATGCAGGTCAAACTGCTGAGGTTTTTGGAGTCGGGCGAAGTCCGCCGAGTCGGTGAGAACGAGGCCTTTCACGTTGATGTGCGGATTGTTTGTGCGACGAACCGCCCGCTTCAAGACATGATCGACGAAGGCTCGTTCCGCGAAGACCTCTTCTTCCGGGTCAACACTTTTGAGATTCCGTTGCCAGCTCTGCGCGACCGCAAAGATGATCTCCCCATGCTGGCTCAGGCGTTAATCGCTCGGCACCTCAAGCGACGACATGCTCCGGACGGCATCCTCTCGCGCGAGACGCTGGCTGTGCTCAACAGTTATGACTGGCCAGGCAATGTCCGCGAACTCGCCAACGCGCTCGAACACGCCGTGATCCTGTCCGACGGACAGTTGATCTCTCCCGAAGATCTCCCCAGCAGTCTCACGCGACGACGGATGACAAAGTCACACACCGCTGAAGTGATACCAGCCCCCGTCGGTCTCTCCGCAAGAACCATTCATGAAATGGAGCGGGAGATGATCACGGCGGCCTTAGAGCGTCATCAGGGAGACAAGCCAAAGGTCGCGGCAGAGTTGGGGATCGCACTCAAAACGCTCTACAACAAGCTCAATCAATACCAATCCGAAGCGACATCACGAGCCAGCTAGGCAACGGAAGCGAGCTACGGTTAAACCAACTCGCGGAGTGGCTGCCCGCCGTTTTCCAAGACGAAGTGAGGGCGGCCTCGGTTGTCGAGATACGTCACGTCGAGCGGCACACCGAAATGGTGGAAGATTGTGGCGGCTAGATCGCCGGGAGTAACGGGACGTTCGCTGATTGTCCCGCCGTCTCGCTCGCTGGCTCCGATCACTTGGCCGTGACGAAAGCCGCCCCCAGCCAGGCACATTGACATGATGTTCGGCCAGTGATTGCGACCATCAGTGCTGTCCTGAGTTCCCATTTGCGGCGTCCGACCAAACTCACCCATCGCGATCACCAGCGTCTTGTCGAGCAATCCCCGTTCATGAAGATCGCCAACCAGCGTGGTGATGAGGTGATCAAATAGCGGCAGCAGAGGGCCGAGTCCTTTGCTGATGCCGCCATACGGCGGAATGTTGTCGCCGTGCGTGTCCCATGTTCCCGACGCGGTGTGGTAACTCAGGTCGATCGTCACAAACGAGACGCCGGATTCGACCAGTCGGCGAGCCAACAGTGCTTGCTGCAACCACAAATGCTTGCCGTAACGAGTTCGGTTGGCGACCGGTTCGCGTTCGATATCGAACGCTTCTTGGGCTCTTCGGCCAAGCACCATATCGACCGCCTGTTGTTGGTACGAATCCATCGCGGCGAGCGAGCCTCCCTGATCGAGGTCGCGCCGCAGACGGTCAAACGAACCAACCAGTGATCGCCGTTCCGACAACCGATCCAGATTCAAACCGAGCGGCAATTGAAACGCGGCCGGTTGCGACATCTGGCCGGAGTCTTTGCCGACGAGGTCGTAAATCGGCAGCCGCGTGGCGTTGTTCGCCAGGAACGGGTCGTACTGTTTGCCGAGGTATCCGGCGAACGCCAAGTGCGACCGAGATTTCATGAATGCGACATACGGTGGCATCGACGGATGATTGGACCCGTGATGCTTGGCCACGATTGAAGCGAGCGCCGGATACTTTTCTGCTTCGCGATTGACTCGCGGTTCGTTCGCGAGATTCGCCGTCTGCATGACCATGTTTGGTTCGTGATTGGAATGCCGACAATCGACCGACCGAATGATCGTAAATTTATCGAGCATCGCCGCTTGCTTGGGAAGATGCTCGCAAATGATTGTGCCGGGCAACTTCGTGTCGATGACGCCGAACGGCCCGCGATTCATGAATGGCCGATCGGGCTTCGGATCCCACGTATCAATGTGGCTCGGCCCGCCCGCCATCCACAACAAAATGACGCTCTTACCCGTCGTTGCCGCCCCGCCCGAATTCCCGGCCTGTGCTTGAGCCTTCAGCAACTCCGGCAAGCTCAAGCCCGCGATCCCGGCAATCCCCGCTTTGAGCATGCTCCGGCGATCGGTCAGCGTCAGCCCTTCTCGCGTGCGACCGTGGAAGTTTCCGAAAGCATGTTGAGCATGGAGCGATCCGTGGCAACGCATTGTGATTCTCCGTCCGGCGAGATCAAAAACTCTTCGTGAAGATTCGGTAAAACAACCAGTCAACGGCGGCTGATTCTAAATCGAAATACTGAGAGGCTCACCGTTATCTTTCGCAGAAATCTGCAACAAGAACGGAACGGCAACCTCGGCCCACTGTGTGGCATCAGGATAACGGTTGGCACCTGACGCAAAACAGCTTTGCAGCATTTCCGTATTGATGATGCCGGGGTTGAGCGGGATCGCGGCCATTCCGTCAGGTAACT
>JANNDA010000618.1:0-11237 GCA_031387195.1 Planctomyces sp.
CTCCGGACGCGCAATACAAGTTGGCTCAGTGCTACGAAGAGAAAGGTGACTTCGACGCCGCGCTGGAGGCCTACGTCACGCTGGCCGCGACGTATCCGAAGAGTCCGTTGATCAGCAGCGTGATGATCCGCATCAGCGACCACTTCTACAAAGCCGAGGAGTACACGATCGCCGCTCAGGTCGGTGAAAAGTTCATCGAGAAGTTTGATGGTCATCAACACTCGCCGCGCATGGCGTTCCGTGTTGGGCAGTGCTTCTATAAAGCGAAGAAGTACACCGACGCTGGCAAAGCCTTCGACCGCTTCGGCAAGCAATTCCCCGATGACGCACTGGCCGCCGACGCGCTCTTCTGGGCCGGCGAATCCTTCCGCACCGGCGGATCAACTTCCGAAGCCTTCCGCCGTTACAACAACTGTCGCTGGAATCACCCATCCAGCGAGGCCGCCAAATATGCTCGCGGCCGACTGGCCCTGCCGGAGATGTTGCAGCAGTTTGAATCGGAGGCGAATGCGATCGAGAATCAGTGATGACCTTCGAGAGGTTAGACCGCGAGTGACTTATGCCGAACCGACAAATTGTTCCGGTTGTTAGAATCCGAAACCTGAACGATCCCAACGACGACGCTGTTTACTGGCGTTCGCGAAATCCTGAAGAACGAATTGCCGCGTTGGAGGAAATTCGCGCGGATTACCACAGATGGAAAGGTGATGCTGAATCAAGACTTCAACGAGTTCTTACAATCCTTGAACAATAACTGTGTTCGTTATCTGGTGATTGGTGGATACGCCGTCGCGTTCCATGGTCACCCGCGATACACGAAAGATATTGACGTGTGGATTGAGATCTCTCCGGAGAATGCTCAACGGCTGGTCAAGGCTCTCAATGATTTTGGTTTGGGATCATTGAATCTCACTGCTGACCAATTTCAGCAACCTCGCAAGGTGTTTCAATTCGGACATCCTCCGCGCCGGATCGACATTCTGACTTCCCCCGTCGGAATAGAGTTTGACGATTGCTACCAACGACGGATTGACCAAACTATCGATGGAATACTGATGCCGTTTATCAGTCTGGAAGACCTCAGAGTTGCCAAGAAGGCGGCTGGTCGTCTTCAAGACCTCGCCGATCTTGAGAATCTTGCCTAGGTAGATTCGTTCGCTATTAACCCACCTGTAAAGATTCACGCTATGACTCACCTGATCCTCGTTCTCGCGTTGTTGGCTCAAGACCCATTGGATGCGCTCGATGCCAAACAGGGCATCAAGAAGTCCGCGCCGCCACCGGCTGCATCGACTCCGGCTCCGCAGACGCAGCCCGGAGCAACTGATGCGAAGCCGAGTATCCCAGGCTTTTCCAATGCCACATCGCAACCGGTAACTGGCGATGCCGATGCCGATGCCAAGTCGGCGGAGCCTAAAGCGGACGACAAGCCGGTGGAGGCGGACGCGGAATCCAGTTCGTCGGGGCCGGGGTTCATGGGGCTGATCGATGGCATCATGCACTCGGGGGCGATGGGCTTGATGATCAACGGCGGCTTCTTCATGTGGCCGATTTTGTTCATGGGGATTTTGGCCGCTGGTGTGATCATCGAGCGTTGGCGGACGTTGAGCATGATCTCCGGCGATACCCGTGAGCTGCGTGCTCGCGTGCTGGAATTGCTCCAAGCCGATCGGGAGGAAGAGGCGTTGAAAATCTGCTCGCACGAGAGTGGTCCCAGCGCGGCAGTGCTCACGGCGGGATTGCGGAAGTACGTCGTCTTGCGAAAGCTCAACTACGATCCGGCCAAGATTGAAGAGCAGGTCTTGAAGTCGATGGAGGACTATGGCATTCACATTGTCGCGGCCCTCGAAAAGCACCTGCCGATTCTGGCGTCGGTGTCGAGCGTTGCTCCAATGGTCGGCTCGGTGGGGACCGTTTGGGGCATGATTATTCTGTTTCAGGACATCGTGGCCCAGATGGGGCAGACCAACATCATCGAAGCGGCCGCAGCGGGTATTCAGCTCAAGCTGTTGGTCACGGTGTGGGGCTTGATCGTGGGGATTCCGGCCTATGTCGCGTTCAATTACTTCACGGTCGTCATCAACCGCTACGTGTTGAATGTCGAAGAATCGGCGACGGAACTCGTCGAAGCGGTCACGTTGCGGTTTGCCACGCAAGCTCCCGGGTCAGCCGGCGGATCGGCATCAGCACAGGCTTGAAACCGTTATCTGTTGGATGGGCACTCTTGCTCGTCTGCAATCAAGAAAGAATGACGGGCAGGAGTGCCCGTCCTACTTTTCAAAGCGAACAATATGCGTCTTCGTGATCGAACTACCGAACAAATGGTTGAGCCGCCGGCTGTCTTGCTGACAGACATCGCGTTCAATCTGTTGATTTTCTTCGTTGTCTGCGCATCAACGGAGCCATCGGATGGTCGTAAGCAGGATATCCCCGGAGCCAACAAGCAAACGGACAAGCAGCCGCAGCAGACAGAAAACATCGAAGTGTCGATGACGCGTTCTTCGGTCAGCGTCAATGGGGAGCAAGTGCCTCTGTCAGATTTTCGGCCTCGATTGCGAGGTTTGCTCAAAGATCGGAAGAAAGTTGAAGATCGTGTTGTGCTCGTGAGAAGCGCACGCGATACGCCTTATGAATTCTGGATCAAGATCACCACGCTCGTCGAAGACGCTGGCGGCATCACGACATTGCAAATGGAAGAAGAGCAGCAGGTGCAAGTGCAATGAAGATCAAACGACAAAAACTCTCGCCGGGTGTGCCTGCGGTCGCGATGGCCGATATCGCGTTCAACCTCGTGTTGTTCTTCATCATGATGGCCAAGACGCAGGACGACAGCCATTTGATCTGGCATCCGGCCAGTGCCGCTCAATTGCAAAGCGCGGGGAATTCACGGTGCAGCGTGGTCATCGATCAAAACAACAAGCTGTACTTCAACGGAGCGGAAATCAGCGAGACGAGGTTGAAGGACGCCATCGAGCACGAATTGGGAAGCGATCCGGCTGGCAAACGCGTCGTGGTCCTGAAGATCGACAAGGCAGCGGCGGCGGCTCGCTTTGAGCCGGTCATCGAAGCGGTCAGTCAGGCAGGTGGCGAGATCATCCACATTTTGCAACGACGAGATTGAACGTAGAGCGGGCGGCTCGCCTGCTTCGGAGTTTTCGGAATCACAGATCAATCACAGGCGAGCGGCCTGTGCTACGAAATGAGAAATGCGAGACCAAACGATGCCATTCAAAGCCACCACACAAAACAGACAATCGGGAACCGATGCCCGCGGACTTTCGGATCAGTTGCGAGGCAACAGCCCTGATGAAGTGCTGGGTGCCATGAATCAAGCCACCTTGACGCAGGGGATCGTGATGGCCTCGGCGGTCACGGTGGTGTTGCTGGCCGTGCTCACGATCGGGCCGTACTTGCTAGGTTCCGGATCGCAAAAGAAGAAGGGGACGAAGCCGGTCGCCGCTGCTCAAAACAAGGAGCAGTCACCTGTGGCCGCGCAAGACGCTGCGGATGGAAATGCTACTGCGGGCGACGATTCGGCAACTGCGAAGGCGGGTGCAGGAGGTGATTCAAAAGCGAACGCGAAGGCGCTCAAGAATCTCGGAGTCGATGACGTCAAGAAGAGCGATCCGAAGAAGAACCCGTTTGAAAATTCGGCGGATGATTTGTTGAAGGACATCAAGTAACAGGCGGACTTGGAGGATGGGCACTCTTGCCCGTCCAAACTGCGGACGGACAAGAGTGTCCATCTTCCGAGCCTGATTGGAATTCTGAATGCCCATGTTTCGCGACGTCTCCCACCACAACCGATTTCGAGCGGCGGTCATTGCCACTCTGCTGCTAATTTTGGCAGGCATCGCGATCGAGCTGGAGTGGATCGACACGCAACGCATGTGGTGGCCAATCCGTTTCGGACTGGTGTTGCTGCCGGTGTTGGCTTCGGCCGGTTGGGTGCGTTGGACGTGGCGAAGTTCCGATCGAGTGAAGGCGTTCGCGTACACGGTCGCGGGGTTGCTGTGTTGGTTGGGAGCGCTCTTCGGTGCTTCGGAGGATCGCTTCAGGCCGTTCCGCACTCCGTTGCTGACCTATGGGCAGGGAATTCTGTTCTTCATCGGGCTGGGCTGGATGATCTGGCTCGTGGAAAAGGCGAGTCGGCATTACGAGTCGCTGCGAGATGACGTCAACAGCTTCGGTTTGCACCCCATCATCACTGGTGAGCAGCGACGCATTTGGAATCCGCTCGACACGCAAGCGTGGTACTACGGACGAGACAACAAGCGGCTCAATCAATCGCTGTCGGTGCTCAGCGGCTACGTGGTGTTGTTCTTTGTGGTCAGCGTGTTGTTCTCGATGTTGCGAGGTGGGCGAGACAGCTACGAAATGCCTGGCGGCGGTGGGGGCGGCGGGGGCGGCGGCGGTCGTGCTCAGATGGCTTCGCTCGTCCAACAGCAGGTGAAGTTGAAGAAGGTGACTCGTCGAAAGCTGGTCATCAATCCGTATAGCTCGATCCTCTTCAACGCCCCGCCGATTGATGACGTCAAGCTGCAACTCGCTCAAGTCACCGATCACCTTTACAAAGCAGGCATGGGTAAGGGGGGAGCTGGTGGCGGTACCGGCAGCGGGATCGGCTTTGGTGACGGCGACGGGTCAGGCTTCGGCCCCGGCACCAGTCAGGGGAAGGTCCGCTTCATCCGTTTGGAGTATTCCGGCGGCGACTGGGACCAGGACATGAGCGTTTTCTCCGGCGAGAATATGCTCCGCGAATATGGCCTGCGAACTCAGCAAAAGGTCGCCGAAAAGGAAGAGGTTCGCGGCATCGCCCAGTTGAAAGCCTTTCCGGCCGAGAAGTCACCGCCCTACGTTTACATGACCGGTGAGAAGAACATTTCTCTGACAGCCAACGATGCGAAGACGCTGCGTGAGTTCCTGCTCGACAAGCACGGCATGTTGTTCATCGACAACGGCGGCAGTGGCCACTTCCACGGCCAAGTGCTGGCGATGATGCGGCAGGTGCTGCCCAACATCAGACCGAGTGCCGTGCCGCTGGACGACGTGATCCATCGCGTTCCATTTGCGATTCCGTTTTTGCCCTATGTCGCTCCTCACGGTGGCAAGGAAGCGCTCGGCTGGCGAGTTGATGGCCGTCTTGCCGCGTACTACCACCCCGGCGATATCGGCGACGCTTGGGCCGATGGCCATGCCGGCGTCAAACCCGTGATCACCGAAGCCTGCTATCAACTCGGTGTCAACGTGATCTTTTACGCGCACGTCGAATACTCGAAGTGGCTGATGTCACGGATGAAGAAGTAGACGCGCATCGTCGATGCGATTGACTGGAGCCTGCAGTCGCAAGTCCGATTCGGCTTCAACGATGAGCGAGTGTGACAAAAAATCCTGGCAGTGATTCAACTCGTCGAGAAGGGGACCCTCGCTGACGCTTCGAGTTACATGCTGCCAGGATCTTTGGGCACACCCTCGACTCCGCCAGTGCTTTGGCGAGTTGACATTTGCCCGTTACGTTACGCTTCGTGACAGACCGCGTTCTCGACGCCGGACCACTTTGCGTATAGCCGACATTGATGCACATCATGACCGAAACAGTCTCAAAATATCTCAGCCGTGAACTGAGCTGGTTGGAGTTCAATCAGCGCGTGCTGGCGGAAGCACAAGATGCTTCCGTGCCGCTGTTGGAGCGGCTGAAGTTCCTCGCGATCACGGCATCGAATCTCGATGAGTTCTTCATGGTGCGGGTCGGCAGCCTGCAGATGTTGGTCGCGCAAGGAAGTTCCAATCCCGATCCGGCGGGACTAACTCCCGAGCAGCAGCTTGAGCAGATCGGCACGCGTGCGCATCACATGGTCGTCGAACAATACACCTGCTTTCTCGATGATCTGGAACCCAAATTGATGGCGGCCGGAATTCGCCACGTTCGGTCGTCACGAGGCTCCGTCGCGTCGCTTCCGATCTCGAAGGGAGTCGCTGAGCCCGCACAACAGACGGACGAATCGACGCGTACTCAATTGACTCCGCGACAACTCAAGCTGATCGAGCAGATTTTCGACGGTGAACTCGCCAGCGTGCTGACGCCGATGGCCGTAACCTCAGCGGACGATTTTCCGTTGCTTGCCAATCAAACGCTCAATCTCTGTGTGCATCTGGAGCCTGCGCCCGGTGACAAGGAACAGCGTTCACGGTTCGCGATCATTCCGTTGGGCAAGGGGACATCGCGGTTTGTGACGCTGCCGTCAGAAGGCGGGCATGAGTTCATGTTGGTAGAGGATGTCGTCGCTCAATTCGTGGATCGCTTCTTTCCGGGGGAGCCGATTCGCGAGTGCGTGCCGTTTCGGCTGACACGCAATGCTGACCTGAGCGCTCGCGAGGATCTGGCTCCCGACCTGTTGGCCGAGATGGAAGAGGTTCTCGAAGCGCGGCGGACGGCCGCATGTGTGCGGTTAGAGATTTCGGATCGAGCGTCCACGCTCTTGTTGTCGTTCTTGCAAGGGGCATTGAAGATCCCCAATGAGGCGGTGTATGTCGTGCCGGGACCAGTCGATTTTTCGGCGTTCATGCAGCTCACGGATCGGTCGGGGTTCGAGCATTTGCGTTATGAATCGTGGCCGCCGCAGCCGTCTCCGAGTGTCGATCTCGGTTCGAGCATGTTCCAAGTACTGCAACGACAAGACCTGTTGCTGTTTCATCCGTATGAAAGTTTTGAGCCGGTGCTGCGGCTGTTGGAAGAAGCGGCGGATGATCCCAACGTGTTGGCGATCAAACAGGTTCTGTATCGGACCAGCCGCAACAGTCCGATTGTCGCGGCTCTGCAACGAGCGGCCGAAAAGGGGAAATACGTCACGGCGATTGTGGAGTTGAAAGCTCGCTTTGATGAGGCTCGCAACATCGAATGGGCGCGCAGTCTGGAGATGGCCGGAGCACAGGTCATCTACGGTGTCAAAGGGCTGAAGACGCACGCAAAGTGCCTGGTTATCGTCCGTCGCGAACCGCAGGGGATCGCGCGATACATTCATTTCGGCACCGGCAACTACAACGAAATCACGGCGCGTCTCTATAGCGACGTCAGCTTCATGACGCGCGACGAAGAGCTGGGTGCCGACGCGACGAGCTTCTTCAATGCGATCACGGGGTATTCGCAGCCGCAGCGATTTCGCAAACTCGAAATGGCCCCGTTGAGCATGCGTCCCAAGTTGTTGGAGATGATCGAAGCAGAGACGCACCGCAAACAGCAGGGTCAAAAGGCAATGATCATCGCCAAGCTCAATTCGCTGGTGGACCCGGCGATCATCGACGCGTTGTACGAAGCCTCGAAGGCGGGCGTGAAGATCCGGCTCAACATTCGCGGCATCTGCTGCCTGCGACCGGGAGTCAAAGGGCTCAGCGAGAATATCACAGTGGTGAGCATCGTCGATCGCTTTCTCGAACACGCGCGGCTCTTCTTTTTCTATCACGGTGGGGACGAGCGAGTCTTCATCTCGTCCGCCGATTGGATGCCGCGAAATCTTGATCGCCGTGTTGAGCTGCTGGTTCCCATCGAAGACAAGGCGTGTCGCGCACGGCTGATCTCGATCTTGGAAACCTATTTCGACGACAACGTCAAAGCCAAGCGGTTACATGGCGACGGAACTTACTCGCGCGTCAAACCAGGGAAGTCAGCTCCTCACCGTTCTCAAGAAGCGTTGTTCCGCGAGATCTGCGAGATCGGCCGCTTGGCGGAAAACTCGCGTCGTACCGTCTTCGAGCCGTACCGAGCACCGGAAGTCAAGACGGCATGAGACGGCAAAGCCGTCAAGTAGCCGCGTGTGGTTAAGAGCCGAAAGGCTGACCATCAACCGCGACTTTCACCACGACCTTGCGGACCGCTGCTGGTTCGCCATTCACGGCGGAGCCGGGAATGTGGCCGTCTTCGGGAAAGAAAATCGTGAAGCTTCCGGCGGGGACTTTCACGAATGTTCCGCTGCCGTCGAACAAGGCGTAATCGACTGACTCGTCGTAAGGCTTCTTGACTGTCAGTGTCTTGATGTTGGCGTAGCCCATCTCCTCGACGCCGGTGGCGACAAACTGCACATCGATGTACTTGCGATGGGATTCCCAAACGCCTTGCTCGCGAGGCTTGGTCGTGTTGTCCTGCACGAGCGCGTAGATCTGCTCGCCCTGAATGGCGATCTTGCCGACGGGGAGCTGAGTGCAGTCGTTATCTTTCAGGTACTTCAGCGCTGTGGCGATGCGTTCGCCGAGTGCAGAGTAACGAGCGGCGTTGTCCAGCGTGTCGAGGATCATTCGAGGAGCTCCTGCGAGTTGTTCTCATGAAATTGCGAGGTCGCGATCGTCCACCGACCGTGACCTCGCAAATTAGAACAGCTCAGCCAGCGGCTTGCCGCTGTCTCGATGAAGTTACTGAATTTCAATCGCGGAGCGACTGAACGACTTAGCCGGGATTATTCATGGGCTTTTTGTAACCCGAAGCGTCAGGCCGCTTCCCCTATGGTGATGAACGTCGTCTTCAAGCGAGCCGCTTGAACCACAGAAACGTGCCACGATTTCAAACCGGATGATCCGGTCCCGCGAGGCCGAAGCCAGAGCGGATCAGTGGGTCGATGAACATGCCGGGATGCAGCGCCGCGCTGTTCAAGAAGTTCAACGCCGCGCGGATGCGACCTCGATAGCCGGACGAACCATCCAATCCGGTTTCGATTCCGATCAACAAGCTCAGCCGCGCTTCGACTCCGTAATAACCAGCGAACACGCCCGGAGAGATTGAACGCTTCGTCTCCTTGAGCACGTCGTACAGCGACGAATAATACCGAGGCGAGTTGTTCGTCGCTGACACAACGCCGATCGGCAAGCGGCCGGGTGCGGCGTACTCGCGGTTGTAGATCGGACTCACGAACAGCTCGGTCTGAATTCGCACGACTTGATCACGGAAGAGAGTGCCGCCGGTGAAGCCCAATTGCTGAGCGTGATGAATCGACCAGGCCAAATAGTCGTACATCCAAAGCTGAGCGAACCGCTGACCGCTGTTATCAACCTCGGTTCCATAGCCCGGCAGCCAAGCCATCTTCAGCGGCCCCGCATGTTTCGTCGCCCAATTGTCCAACCACGTCAGGTTCTCGCGGACGATTCTCCGATACTGCGGCTGCATCAAATCAACGTCGGGCAGATAGGCCGCCGCATCGGAGAGATTTCGCAATCCCCACGCGAATCCGCGGACTTGATTCGTCGCCAAGATGCCTCGACCAGAACCAGCGGTTGCATCGCCACCGGAACGACTCCCGTCATCGGTCGGCGAGTTCCCCGGCCACGTCGAGAGCACGGCATAGTTCGCCCAGAAACTGACTTCATCCGCATAGAAGTGATCGCCGGTGAGCAAGTAAGGAACAAGCGCCAAACCGCCGGGCACATGCGCGTTGTCCGGCGAAAGTGGTGATCCGCCCCACTGGGAACTCCGCATGTGATCTTCGCCGCGCGAGTCGAACCAGAAATTCGGACGCTCGGTCAACGACACGAGGTGACCATCAGACGGCTCGCGCAGGTGAATGGGCCACGAACCTGCGAGGTCTCCCATACGCAGTAAGTAATCCAATTGCTCAGGACTCTGATGTACGAGATACCGCGCGGTCCAATCTGTATACGGCGCGATCTCCGGGCGTCCTCCGGGCGAGCCCATGTACGGGTTGAGATCACCGGGTCCAAGTAGATCAAACTCCGGACGCAGATTTCCATTTTCATCAAACGCCGAAGCAATCGTGTTGGTCACCGCAGCGGCATAGCGCGGCAACGCGCCACTGCGAAACAGCGGCTCCAGATCAGGAGTCACCGTCGCAGCAGTCAGACCAAGATCAAATCGCTGAATGAACCGCGTGCCGCTTCCCATCGCGAGGTCACTGCGATCGAAAAGCAGTTCGTCGAGCAATCCATTGCGGTCGGCATCGGCCCAAATCTGTACGTCGAGATTTCGGAGCTGATTGCTCGCCGTGTCATCCGCATTCTCCACAGTCACTGCCAGACGCTGCGAGCCGTCGAAGTACGTCCGCTGATCGAACAACACTCTCAAGCCGGACAATTCGTGGCCCTCGCTGTCGGTCGGGATGACTGACCAACGTCCTTCCAACGCCAATGAACCGTCGAGCCACAGCGAATCGGGAGCGGCTGCGGACGGCAACGCGGCGATCACTTCGGGCATGTCCGCGAGACCGGTCGTGAAACGCACCTCGGCCGACATCGCGTCAATACCGACATGGCCTGAGCCGAAGAAAGCCGGTGTCACCGCATACGAGCCGGCAGTCGTGACCTCGGCGGTGACGACTGCAAATCGAATCGAACCGTCGGGCCAACGTGTCTTCACATCGGTTTGCGTCGCTAGGGTACCGATACGCAACGCCTCAAAGGCCGCATCAGGCGGAAGTGCCTGCACAAACGAGGCCCAACCACTGGTCAGGCCGACGGTGGCGACCGCTTCGGTCGTCGCGATCGGCCTCACTTCCATGCTGTTGATGGCCCAATACGAATTCAGACCGCCGGTGTCGGTCAGCCGCACGCTGAGTTGCCCGTCGTTGACGGTCGCGCGATATGTCTTTTGGAAAAACTGCCCTCGCGCCGTTGAGACGTTGGTTTCGACGCGGTTCCCTTCGATGTCGATGTTGATTCGATCGCGCAACGAGGAGTAGTCACCCAATTGCAACACGATGTCATAGACGCCGTTCGCCACGTTGACTCGAAACGTGTTGTCGCGTCCGTAATGAAAGTCGCGAGTCAAATCGGGAGCGACCGCGTCTCCGTGATACCGATCGGTCGAGCCGATGCCGCTACGTGTCGCCCATCCCCAGCCACGAGCATTGTCGAATGAAACGACCGGAACTCGTTCATACCCCGACGCGACCGGAGAGGTTGTTCCGCCAAAGTCGAAGCGATAGCCGGACAAAACTTGGCGTTCTTCCAAAGTTTCTAATCTGCTCCAAGAAGCCGCTCGGTGGCGTTTGGAACGAACTTGGGGCCGGAGCAATCTCGCCAGCCAATTGGTCAACAATGTCATTCGCATCGTGTGCTCGAGTGCAAGAACAACTCAGAACTCTGCTCAAGATGATGAGCGTGTTGAGGCCAGGCACGGGAGTCAATTCGCCGATCGCAGCGTTTCCGAAATTCGCTGCGGTGCGATGCCGACGCACCACGTTGTTGCTTTTTCGCCACATCAAGGTTGCGAGACAAACGACAAACCCCACCGAGCTTGT
>JANNDA010000622.1:0-3960 GCA_031387195.1 Planctomyces sp.
GCTGGGTGCCGTCGTGCAGTTCTTGGCCGATGCGGAGCTGCTCATTGACCGAAATCTCAAGCACCTGCTTCTGAAGCTCCTTGCGCTCCGAGATGTCAAAGTTCACACCCAGAAATCGCGATGATCGCCCCTTGGCGTTGCCTTCTTCGACAAACCGGCCTTTTCCTGCCAGCCAGCGCTCCCTGCCGTCGGCACGCACGATGCGAAACTCAGCGTCAAGCACGCCTGACCGTTGCGCCACTTCCCATTGTCCACGGAGCCGATCGACGTCGTCGGGATGCACGAAGCGGAAGAAGGTTGCAGCCCCTGCCGGAGCCTCACCGGGGACGAGCCCCAGCAATTCAAACTCGACGGTGTTCCAGTCCGTCTCGCCGCTCACCAGATTAATTTCAAAGGTTCCGATCGCGCTCGCTTGGAGTACCAGCCGCTGCCGCGCCTCACTCTCACGCAACGCCCGCTCGGCCTTCTTCCGCTCGGTGATTTCGCGTGCCCACAGCACCATCCGCCGGACTTTCCCCGCCGCATCGGTGACTGGCTTGCAGCGGCCTTCGACCCAGACCCACGAATCGTCCCGGCAGCGCATGCGATACTCGATGGTCGTGGTCTGCCCCGCGAGATTCGCTTCGCGGGTGAGTTCGATGAGTCCGAGGTCATCGGGATGACCTCGATTACGCCAGTTGGAGCTGCGAAGTTCTGCGGGGGTCCAACCGGTGCGGCGATAATACGACGGGCTGACGTACAGCAGATTTCCCTCATCGTCGCTGAGCGACACGAAGTCCTCCGCATGTTCGGCCAACAGTCGGTAGCGCTCGTCTTGCTCAGCGAGCTCCAGTTCTTGCTCAACCAACCGTTCGCCGATCAGGTTCGCCTCATGCTGCTGGGGGCGGCGGAGTCGCTCGGCTGCGCTGCTCACGATCAGACCAGCGGCGATGAACAGTCCCATCGACACCGCTTCACCGGAACTGGTCAAGCCGAAGCCGAGCCAGACCGCGACAATGATGCTACTCAAAATCGTAGCCAAGATTCCCGGCCCGCTCCCCGCGAACATCGCGACGAGTGCCACCGTTGGGAAGTAGGTGATAAAGATCACACCCACACCGAGGAAGTCGTGCAGCAGCCAACGTAGGAACGTGGCCGCCACCACTGCGAAAATGGCACCGCCGTAGCGGCGGAAAAGTGGTTTGTACGCTGCCGCGTCAGGCCTGTTGTCCGCCATGAGTTCACCTCCAAAACCGCCACAACTGTCGGCCTCGGCCACGTGTGGTGCGCCGATGTGACCCCATGCTAATCAGGTCTGAGACAACTCGGCATGGTGGAATCCACCATCCTGAAAATGGAGTTCTCCTCGATTTCGCATTTTTTGCGGTAGGTCACACTGCCCTCTCCGTTCTCAACTCGGCTGGCGGTTTCACACTGGCCCGAAGTGAGAGCGAGGGAGGTTGGCCGCAATCACTCGCTCGCGCTTCGGGCTGGTATGCAACCATGAATAATCTCGGCTAGGGCCAAGCCGGATTGAGTCCAGCTTCTTTCCATTGAAAAGGGGACTGTGATGGAATCAACAATCCTGATTGCCGATGGCGATACGGAATTGGTCAGACTGTATCAGTGCTACCTGGCCCGATTTGGCTATCGAATCCTTACCGCTTCGGGCGGTGTGGAGTGCCTGTCGATCATTCACTACGAGTCTCCAGACATCATCGTCGCATCGCTGGACATGCCCTGGGGTGGTGCCGCTGGCTTGGTGGATTACCTGGACGAGGAATCCCGGCAAAGTTGGGTTCCTTCCGTGATCCTGACTGGTTGCTTGGCGGACGAAAACGTCGCTGAGTTACGCGAAGTCCCGTGCGTCTTTCGTTACCTCCGCAAACCGTTCCTGTTGGGCCGGTTGCTCGATTGCATCCGCTCGCTCGAATCGAACGAGGGAGTGAAAGCCGGGCCGGGCCACGAGTTTCCGTTACCGCAATTCGCTGTTTGTTGTGACTGACTTGGAATTCCTTCGCCGCAATCAATGCCCTCATTGAAAGCGGCTGGCCACGACGGCGCGGACATCGGTGCCTCGGCGTTGCGCGAGGAGTTCTTCGGCGAAGGGAGCGAGCTTGGCGACGTTCGCTTGGCGGAGTGCTTCGGCGACTCGTGGGACGTGTGAGCGGGAGATGCTGAAGCGGCGGACTCCGAGAGCCAGTAGCACGCCGGTCAGTGACGGATCGCCGGCGAGTTCGCCGCACATTGTCACCGGCTTGCCGACGGCATCGGCGGCGAGGATCACTTTGCGGAGCAATCGCAGCACAGCGGGTTGCAGTGCGTCGTGATATCGCTCGCACAATTCATCGTCGCGATCAGCGGCAAGCAAATACTGCGTGAGGTCGTTGAGGCCCACGCTGACCGAATCGACGTACTCGATCAACTCGTCAATCATCAGCGCGGCGGCGGGAACTTCGATCATCGCGGCGATCCGAAACGGTAGCGGTTGGCCGGTCGACAGATCGCAGGCGGCGACCAGCATGCGGTGAATGGCTTGCAGCGTGTCGAGCGTATCAACCATCGGGATCAACACGGTCACCGGCCGTAGCATCGCGATGCGAGCGAGCGCTCGCACCTGCGGACGGAGGATGTCGTCGCGTTCCAATAACAGCCGCACGCCGCGAATGCCAAGGCTCGGATTCTTATTCACCGGGATGTCAGCATACGCGGGACATTTCTCGGCCCCGAAGTCGGCGAGGCGGATATGCAAATCGCCGGAGCCGATGCTTTCGGCGACTGACTGATACGCCGCAAAGCTGTCGTCTTCGGAGAGCCACGTTGGCCGATCCATGTAGAGGAACTCGGTGCGAAACAGCCCGACGCCTGCGAGCGAAAACTGACTGACGGCGCGAGCTTCCAGCGGGTCGCTGATGTTGAGCAGCAATTGCACCGGGACGCCATCAGCCGTTGTCTGCGGAGCCGGTTCGGTACGTGCGGCCGATTCGGCGATGTGCTGCCGCAGTTCGTTTTCAAGCGTTCGTTCGGACTCGCTGGGATCGATGAGGACGCGGCCGCTTGTCGCATCAATGAGCACGGTCGCTCCGTCGGCGATCTGCGACATCACGCCGCTGATGCCGGTGACAAACGGCACGCCGAAGCCGCGAGCCAGAATTGCCGTGTGTGACTTCATCGAACAGGACTCGGTCACGACTCCCGCGATCCCTTGGTGAGCCAGTCGCACCAACTCGGAAGGCATCAAACTGTGCGCGATGACCACATCGGCCGAATGCACTTCACGGTCCGACTCGTTGCTCAGGCACTGAATCAACCGGCGACCGAGATCGAGGATGTCGGCCGCTTTGTCTTGAATGAACGGCTGCGGGCTGGCTTTGAACGTGTCGCGAAGCTCGCCGACAACGTGAGCCACCGCCGCTTCGGACGAATCACCGGCATCGCAAATACGGGCTCCGATGCGATTGCGGAACTCGGTATTCGTCAGCATCAACGAATGGCCGGCGAAGATGTCGGCATCGTCCCCTCGACCTTGATGCTTGAGCTGCCGCGAGACTCGCTCCAACTGCGAGACCGCTCGCGTGGCCGCCGTGTCGAACCGGCTGAATTCACGCTCGACTGAACCGCTGCTGACAACAGCCAGCGCGGCCGTCAGCCACTCGCCGTGGTTCAAGACGTGAGCTTTGCCGTGTGCGACACCGGGACTGATGGATTTGCCTTGAAGGAGCATGAGTGGGCGATCGGGAGTTAAAGGGGCAGATGGAGAAACAGAAAATGATGAAGATGTTGTACTGGCGACAAAAGAGTGAAGATCGCAAGAAGTGTAGTCCGCTCTCGCCGAGAGCGGACGCGGGGGGCGGAGCAAGCCCCGCGGACGGGGGGCGCCGAGGTCCGGGGGTTTTTTGGGTTCAGACGAGTAACAACGTAGGGTTCTCGCACGGCGGCGCCGTCAACCGAGCAAACGCACCCCGCCAATAGCCATGTTGT
>JANNDA010000666.1:0-5077 GCA_031387195.1 Planctomyces sp.
TCGATCCTTTGCCGATCTTTACCAACAATTCTCCTCAGAATATTTCGGCATCTGGATCTGTGGATTGGCGATCGCTCCGATCGTTCTTTGGGATTCGCTGCGATTTAGCCATCGCATTGTGGGTCCGCTGGTCCGCTTCCAAAACACTCTTGACGGCCTTGCCTCCGGAAAGAACGTCTCCGAGGTTCGATTGCGTGACGGAGATCTACTGATTGACTTGCAAGACACTTTCAACCGCTACCTCGCAACGCTCCAAACATTCGAGCCGGCCGATCAAGTCACCAGGAAGTCGAACCTCATTGAGGACGCGCTCGCTCTGGAATTGCGAAAGCTTCAAGCCGAAGTCGATGCCGTCAAAACATCTGAAGGCAACTCTCAAACCGAAAAAAATCAAAGCGGACCTGTTTCCAGTCGCTGATCGGCCAAGCAAATCAATTCGTAGGCGGTCGCACTCTCATCAGCAGCACGCAGGTCATCCACGAATCCGGGGAGTTGGATGATTCTTCCCAATCGAGCGAGCACGTGCAGATGCGTGCGTGAATCGCGACAAAGGACGAGAAAGAACAAGTCTGACAATTGCCGCTTCGGAGCACCGAACGGAATCCCCGACATCGTTCGCCCAAACGCGATGATTGATTCGCCCAATGCGTCTGGAACTGGATTGCGCGTGTGCGGGATCGCGATACCCGATTCAAAACCAGTCGGCATCACTTCTTCACGCTGCTGCACGGCGAGAAGGATCTCCGCCGGCTTCCAAATCTGCCACGTCCGGCCGGCAACCTCAATGAGGCATTCCAGAACCGATCGCTTTGTTCTCGCTTCGAGTGGTACTTGAACCGTTTCCGGATGCAACAGGCTGCTCACTGGGCATTGAATGTCAGCTTCAGAATCTTTCTGAGCCCGTTCGAGTCCCCGCAGTTCAATGCCCGAATACTCGCGCATTTCTTGTTCGAGCCAATGCGTGATCTCTGTGGATTGAAACTGCCAATCGCCCTGCACCTTACGCCCCGGAATGCGACCTCGCTGCACAAGCTTCTCAATCTCGCGGCGATCACGGCCCAAAAAGAGAGCTAACTCATCAAGAGTAAACGAGTCGTGCATACTACCAATCCCGCTTTCAACTCAACTCGGACATGACCGAGGAAATGCGGGAGCAAATCGAACGCGATCCTTCGGCCCCCACGAAACGGGGGATGCTATCAAGCGTCTCACCGAGATTCACCGCTGCCGTTGATTACCGTTGAGAAAGTGCAGGTCATCTCATTGGTTCACAGGGCACATGCGGAAAAAGTTATCCCGACAGCGGTGCAGGAAACTCAAGTCTTTCGTGGCCCAACAATCTTCGGACCAGATTTGGTAATCCACGAAACCACGATAATTCGCCTCGGTCAGCCCTTCGAGAATCGCCTTGACCGGCAGAACTCCCTCACCTGGCAGAACACGGTCGTATTCATCACGAACACTCGTGCGACTGTCACTGACTTGAACGACACCGATTTGTTTCACAAGGTCCGGCAGTCGCTTCAACAAACCGGCTTCATGCCCGGAATGATATGTGTCAAATGCTAGCTTCACGGCTGGATGATTCACTCGATCTAGCACATCCAAGGTCTCATCCAGAGATTGCAGAAACGTCCAAGAACTTTTGAACTCCGGACGCATCGGCATCAACGACAACTTCAGTTGATGGTCCAGTGCCTCGCCAGCCAATTCTTTCAATGAGTCAACAACCAGGCGTCGCGCGTGCTTGTTGAGGTGATTTCTTTTAGGGCCAGAGAGCACGACCAGCGAATCAGCACCAAGACGCCCAGCCAGCCGGATCATGTCGCGGGTCTCAATCATGACATCGGACAAATCGCAGTCGAATGCCCCAGTGAATCCACCCGCAAAAGACAACGACGAGACCTTCAACTCACTTTCAACGAGGAATTCGATCGCACGCTCTTCTCCATATTCGATCAGCTTTGGTAACCAAAGTCCGATCGCTTCGATACCAGCCAATCGGTAACGCATCACGTCTTGCTCGAACGACCAGCGATAGGTCGTCATGGCATTGACCGACAGCTTCAACCCGTTATCCAAATTCTCCATCGACTGTCGCTTCGCTTTTTGTTCCTGCTGACTGACGGACAATGGACTATTCAAGATTCGACTCGCTTTGGGGAGATGAAAGAAATGAGTCTAGGAGTGATGTCGCAAACACGAACACACTCCACAAAAAAAGTACGGGAAATAACCCACACAGAGATGAGCTTCAACAAAAGACAAACTCAAAAATGGCTGAAAGCAACAATGCGAGCTGAGAAACGGCTTCGTTAGAACTCACTAGCCGGCTGCATTGGTCGGGACGGAAGGGTCATCGGACACATTCACCCAAACATGAACATGAGGTGTCCCACGGAAATGCCACACGAACGACGGGCCTTCCAAACGCCAGTTGTCCCAAACACCATCGTTGCCCAGGTCTCCTTCTCGATAAAACGCCAAACGGCATTGATCCAGACCACCCTGAGCTGCCAAACACTTCATCGCTTCTTGACGATCGGAGAGCCGATACGGTTCGAGCAATGAATCGAGAACTCCACGCAAATGATCTTTTTGATCGGCACTCATCTCTGATCCCGGAAGTCCTGGGATCTTTTCCTTTGTGCCTCGGAACCCGACCGCACTTTCGCTCGGAGTTTTTTCGATCAAGGCTAATTCGCGCTGCTTGCCGTCGAGCATCTCGAACAAGGCATTTGCCTTCAGCGCTTGCGGCCAAAACACATTGCCGGAGTGATCAGCCGGCTCATTAAAGCCCTTTGCCGCGTGACCGTAAAAAATCGGGCCACCGAAAGCCATGTGCTCGGTACTGTCACCGTCGCAACGAATCGTCAGATGCCGGCCCGTCATGACCAACTCAAACTTGCCCGTTCCTGGCTGGCCAAACAGAGCGACGGTCTGCTGCTTGCCGTAGCCGCCCGCGTCGTCTTGCAACTGCTGACGAATTCGGTCGTGCCAGTCTTTGTTGTAGAATCCGTAAAAGATGGCCTCAATCACATCCTTCTGATCGCGCGTGAAGAACTCAGTCCCCAAGCCCAAAGTTTTGACGTCAACAATCTGCCAGTTGTTCGAGACTCGAGTTCGTAGCACACCACGATCGTCTTTGTGATCCCACGGAAAGCAGATTTCTTCACGCTGCTTTTCATTGAGTGAGTCATAGAACTTCTTGACCAGCAACTCTGGAGCTGTCGTGGAGGCAGTCTTCGTTTCGTCCGCTCTCAACACTCGCGGCAGCACGATGCTTGCGGCGGCAGTTGCTCCAATTGTTTGCACAAACCCCCGACGAGAGACGGTCGAAACTTTGAGCGCTGCGTGCGCCTCAGAACTATCACATTCGAGGCAGCGTACGCGATCAGGCATGAGAGTCTCCTGGATCGATTCGAGGCCGTGTCGGATCAAGCAACGGGGCGAGAATTTAACGATGCGTTTTCAAAAGGCAAACGCATTTCTCATGAGAATGAGAACTTCTCAAGACATTGCACAACTCCGCGCGCGATGAGTTGACAATGATCGTGTTGCGATCAACGTCATGAACCGCGTGAAGGCAAACTTGAATCCTCGATCGTGCAATTCGTTCGCACTCAACGCTGGCTCAAATCAAACCACGTCGTTTGAGTTCAGCGACCACAGTCTGCACGATCGCGCCGACGTCTTGTGATTTGATTTCACTCGTCTTTATTGACGACTTGCTGGTGTCCGTAGAACAACCGCCGATCGGCTCGTCCGTGAAACCATGCTGTGAGAGCAAGCATTGCAGAGTGTTGCTCAGCGCGGAGAGGTTCGTGACCTGCTCATCAGATTGTGGCTGTCGGCCAACACCCATGTTGAAGCCACGTAACTCAACCGCCGCGCGGAAGCCATTCGGAAATTCCGCCGAATAGATCATCGTGTCGAACAATGTCACGAGATCGAATTGAACTTGGCGGGCGTCATCCAACCGGCCGCTCATAGTCAGGTCGTAAAGCAAACGAGTTAACTCAGGGACAACGCCGGACGAGGCGTTCGTGCCGCCATCGCAGCCGATCAACAACATCGGCATCAGCGCGGCATCCCAACCGGTGAGAAATGCGAACTCCGGACGAATCGGACGGACGGCTTGGATCATGCGAATCATATTGACGATGTCGCCGGAACTGTCCTTAATCGCCACGATGCGATCGCACTCTTCAGCCAAGCGACGGACGGTCGGGACGTCAATCGGGCTCGCAAACATCGGGATGTTATAGAGCGTCACGTCGATCGGCGTGTTTTTGCCAATTTCTTTGAAGTAGGCATAAACCGAGGCTGGGCTGAGCTTGTAGTAGAACGGTGCCACGATCGCGACCGCCCGGCAACCGAGTTCGTGGTAATACTCGCACGCCTTGATCGTCTCTTTGACATTCGCCTCGGCGGCACCCGCCAGAATGGGAACTCGGCCGCGCGTTTGATCGGCGACGATCTCGATAATTCGGCGGCGCTCTTCGACCGTGAACCGAGTGAACTCTCCAGTCGAGCCATTGGGATATAGGCCATGAACGCCTTTGGCGATTAGCCAATCGATGTAACGCCGCAGTTCCGGCTCGTTGATTTCTCCGCGACAATCCTGTGGCACCAAGTTCGGAGTAAAGATGCCTTGCAGCCGAGCGTTCGCCATGAGTCTCTCTCTTTGTTCGTCGTCATGCGGAGTGAAAGCGAAATCACAAACCGACGATACCAGTTCAACATCGTCGGCGATTCTCAGTGACGGCTTTGCCGGAGTGCCGTGGACTCTTGCGATGCCTATGCGCGGAATGGTTTACCTTGCAGGAATGATCGCTGCGATCGAAACACTCAAGCGGTCGATGGCCAATACACTCGGAAAGTCGTGCCGGCTTCGGGCGATGACTCAGATTCAATCCGCCCGCTATGTTGCTCGACGATCCGCCAACTTTTCGACAGTCCAAATCCAAGTCCACGTCCCGCTTGTCGTCCAGAGAAGAATGGATCAAAGAGGTGCTCACGTTCAATCGGCGACAGCCCGATTCCCTGATCATGGACGCTTACCACCGCCCAGCGC
>JANNDA010000768.1:0-6668 GCA_031387195.1 Planctomyces sp.
ACAGACGTCCGGCGCGATCCGTTGCTTTTTGGAAACTGTGCGGCGGGAGCCAAATCATTCGGGGGCAGTCTTTCAGTTGTCACAACTGTTTGTTCAAAAAGGACAAAAGTCGGCTGCCAAGTTTTACGCCGATCGCTCCACTGTCTTGTCGAAGCTGGACTATTTCATCAGCGAACTGCGAAACACGCCGGATCTAGAAATGATGCGGCAAACGGTGGACCTGTTGAGTTCATTACAGCGGTATTGGGAAGCGATCGGCTGGTGTCGTGTGGCCTTAATGCGGCAGGCCAATTTGAAATGGGCCAAAGCGGGAATGGCTCGGCTACGGCCGTTCGTCGCTCAAACCAAGCGACTGGTCATGACACCGTCGTTTCCAGTGGAACTGTCACCTGACAAATTTCAGCTTCCAGATTGGAATCACTCGCCAGAGAGACCGCAGACTCAGTCTTCCGAGTTGGTGGATTGTCGAGTCCGATTTGAAGACGTGGCAGCAGTGAGCGGGCTGGATTTTCAGTATTTCAACGGCACAACTCCCGCCACCGGATTAGAACACATGTTGCAGTCGACCGGCGGCGGCATTGCTGTCATCGACTATGACGTCGATGGCTGGCCCGATTTGTATTTCGCACAGAGCGGTGTTTGGCCAATTCATCCGGGACATGGAGTTCTGGATCAATTGTTTCGGAACACGGGGAACAACCGGTTTGAAAAGGTGACGGTCCCGGCTGCACTCGGAGACGACCGCTACAGCCAAGGTGTGACGGTGAGCGATTACAACAACGATGGCTTTCCTGATTTGTACGTCGGCAATGTTGGGGAGAATCGGTTCTATGAAAACCAGGGAGACGGCACGTTTCGCGATATCACTCAGCAGACCGGCACGGAGTGTCCCGTCTGGTCTTTGAGCTGTGCATTCGCGGACTTCAACGGCGATGCGTGGCCTGATTTGTATGTCGCCAATTACTTGAGACTGCCGGAGGTGTTGGCTCGCGAATGTAAACACGAAGGCCGGCCGATGGGGTGCGCGCCGACGATGTTTCCGGCTGAACAAGACCGGCTGTATTTGAATCTCGGCGACGGCACGTTTCGCGAGATCACTCAAACCAGTGGGATCGTGGCTCCAGACGGCAAGGGGCTGGCGCTGATCATTGGTGACTTCGATGAAACTCGGCGACTGAGCGTGTTCGTTGGTAATGACACGACCGCGAATTTTTTGTTCGCCAACCAAACCCCGACGTCTGGTGCGGAACCACGTTTCCGCGAGGAAGGTGTGCTACGTGGAGTCGCCTTTGATGAAGCGGGCAAGGCAATGTCCTCAATGGGTGTCGCAGCGGGAGACGCCAATGGCGATGGACGATTCGACTTATTCATCACCACGTTTTACGCCGATTCCAATTGCTTTCTACAGCACCAGCCAGACCACTCGTTTGTCGATACGACCCGAACGGCTCAATTGCGAGATAGCGGCTTCAATATGCTGGGTTTTGGGGCACAATTCCTCGATGGCGAACTCGATGGTCGGCCCGACTTGGTCGTGACCAACGGCCACGTCGATCGGACTTTCGCAACTGGTGTGCCCGACCTGATGCCACCGCAGTTTTTTCACAATTTTGGAGAAAATCGCTTTTTTGAAGTCGCACAAACGTCGCTCGGAACGTATTTCGAGCGAAAATGTCTCGGACGAAGTTTGGTTCGTCTCGATTGGAACCGGGACGGTCGTGAGGACTTTTGCGTGTCACACCTGGATGTTCCGGTGGCTCTGCTCACGAACATGACGAATCAGGTGGGACACTCGCTGAGGCTTCAGCTTCGTGGAGTTCGAGTAGATCGTGATGCGATTGGAACGGTCGTGCGGGTTCGTTGTGGCGATCGAACTTGGGCTCAGCAGTTGATGTCGGGAGACGGTTACATGGCCTCGAATCAGCGACAACTGGTGTTCGGCCTGGGCGATGCGACTGTCGTTAGCGAAATTCAGATTGAGTGGCTGAATGGACGAAAGCAAAGTTTTCACAAAGTGCCCGTCGATCGCGAGTGGTTGGTTCTGGAAGGCCAGTCGGAGCTGTTCCCCATTGGCAACCGTGCGAAGACAGAGTTTTGACAGAGGACGTGATATCTTGAAATTGTTGGCCAGATTCCACGGTGGGCTAATTTGCTAAGTCCATAGATTGCAGAGACTCCAGAATCTGAATCGCGGAGCGACTCAGTGACGTAGCCAAGTCGCTCCGCGACTTGGATTGAGGCCGAACGCAGAGATTCGATGGCAATTTGATTTCGCGGTGGTAGATTATCGGCGAACTGTTTTTAGATTTGTTACCAACAACATTCGCTCTTGCTCGCTTTAATTTCTTTCTTCTCAGACCCTTTCTCTGGAGTACACGTCATGTCTCGAAACGCGACTCGTCGAGGTTTCACTCTGATCGAACTGCTGGTGGTCATCGCGATCATCGCTATTTTGATCGCGCTGCTGCTGCCTGCCGTTCAACAAGCCCGCGAAGCCGCTCGCCGCAGCCAATGCAAAAACAACCTCAAACAGGTTGGCCTGGCGCTGCACAACTATCACGACATCAACAAGCTGTTTCCGATGGGGAACAACTACTCAAGTTCTGCCGGGACTTGGGGCGTTTCGTGGTGGGTGAGCATCCTGCCCTTAACGGATCAAGCACCGCTTTACAAGAAATTGCGATTCGACGGAATTCATCCAGGCTGGACCGGAGGTGGTGGTTCGGGAGCACTTAATGGTCAAGCTGCGAATGGTCTCGTGATAACGTTGATGGTTTGCCCCAGTAGCCCGCTACCTGCCAATGGCGATACGGGCGGCGGATTCATCACTACTCGGCCACAATATTTGGGAATTTCTGGTTCGGCAGCGTCTGGAGTGGCCTTCCCGGTTACTGAGCAGCGCACCTGCTGCAATTGCTGTGTAGGAACTGCTAATCTTGGGATTGTGGCTTGGAATGGACTGCTGGCTGCAAATGTCAGCCGTGGTGCGAGCGATTGCAAAGATGGATTGAGCAACACGATCATGGTGGGTGAGTTTTCGAATTTCGTGAAGGACACGGCGGGCGTGGATCAGCGAATTAATAGCGAACATGGTTGGCTCATGGGGAACCCAGGCGGTGGGATTGGCGGCGGTAGTAACCGAACCTTCAATACGACGACCGTCAACTATCCACCAAATAGCGTCAAGGTTGTTCCTGGAAATAATGGCGTTCATAACAACGACGGACCCAACAACGGCATGGTTTCAGCACACTCCGGTTCAGTGCATGTTGCCATGGGAGACGGAACTGTCAGATCAATCAATAACACCATCGACATGCTGACCCTTCGTCGGCTCTGTGCCCGACGAGATGGTCAGCCCATTGGTGAGTACTAATCCTCAATCAAGCGATATCGCTCTGACTCCCACCGAGTTTGAATCAAAATTAATCGTGAACACGCGGGTCACAATCCGACCGGCTTGGTTGAGTGCTGAACTTCGCGAAGCCGGTTTCGTATGTTCCCTTCGGTTCGCAGATTTGAAGAACTTCACACCAGGAGATCCATCAATGTCTCGATTGTTGACGATCACGCTCTTGAGTTTCACGCTGCTCTCAGTCGGCTGCGGCAAAGAACCTGCCAACAAAATCGCAGGCCCGAAAGGAACCGTCAGCGGCACGGTAATGCTTGACGGCAAGCCGGTTTCAGGTGGAGCTCATGTCAACTTCACGCATCAAAAGCTCGCACTCGTCGCCTCCAGCCCGGTTGCGGCGGACGGCTCTTACTCCTTGGAGTTGCTCGACACCATGCAGCTCCCCGTCGGCATCTACAAAGTCGCGGTCACGCCACCTGCGAAAGCAGCAATGTCTCCAGAAGAAGCCATGAAACTGCAAGCCGAAGGAAAGCTGACTGAGGATACCAGCCCGATTCCAACGAAGTACTTCCGTGCCGATGATTCACCCATTAAGTATGAGGTCAAAGAGGGCGAAAACAAATTCCCCATCGAATTGAAATCCGGGGACTAACAGTTTTCGGCACTCCGCCATTCAGGTGGCGCATGCGGATCGGGTGCCTGACTTTCCACAACCAATCACAGTTGATTCTCGGCGACGTCGATCGCTTTTAACAGGCCCTTAGCCTTGTTGAGCGTTTCGTGGTATTCGCTTTCCGGGATGCTGTCCATGACGATTCCGGCACCCGCTTGGATGTAGGCGGTTTGACCCTGCATGACGAGCGTTCGCAGCGCGATGCAGGTATCCATGTTGCCGGTGAAGTCGATGTAGCCGACCGCTCCGGCATAGGGGCCGCGGCGGGTCCGCTCGACTTCGTCGATGATTTCCATCGCGCGAACTTTGGGAGCGCCGGAGACCGTGCCCGCAGGTAAGCCGGCTCGCAGTGCGTCGAGCGCAGTGAGCCCCGGATTGAGCTGGCCTTGTACGTTCGAAGTGATGTGCATCACGTGGCTGTACTTCTCGACGACCATCACGTCACTCAGCCGCACGCTGCGGTATTGTGCAACTCGACCGACGTCGTTGCGAGCCAGATCAACCAGCATGACGTGCTCGGCCCGTTCCTTCGGATCAGCCAGCAATTCCTCCGCGAGCCGGCGATCATCGTCTTCGGTTTCGCCGCGTTTGCGAGTCCCGGCGAGCGGTCGGATCGTCACCTCTCCGTTAACGACTCGCACCATGATTTCCGGAGAACTGCCGACTAACGTCGTGTGCGGCGTCTTCAGGAGGAACATGAAGGGACTCGGATTGACGACTCGTAGCGCACGGTAGATGTCGAACGCCGAAGCTTTCGTTTCCAACTGTAGCCGCTGACTGATGACGACTTGAAAGATGTCGCCTGCGGCGATGTATTCCTTGCATTTGCGAACGGCGGATTCAAATTCTGGCTGCGTGAAGTTCGCGGTGTATGGAACCTGCGGGTCGCCCGCGAGATCGATGTCCGAGAGAGGCAGATCGACAGTCTTCTGCTGCAGTAGTTGGCAGGTTTCATCGACTCGGCTGCACGCAGCGTCGTAGGCCTGACGCAGCCTTTCGTAGTGCAAGCTTCCAGCTTGCAATTTTTCGACATCAGAAGAAGAAGAAGAGAGTGGCAAGTTGGAAGCTTGCACTACGCGGGCGTGAGCGACTACCAAAATCGTTTTCTGCACGTGATCGAAAATCGCCATGCGGTCGTAGAACGCAAACGACATGTCGGGGAGCTTGCGGTCATCGTGTGGGGCGTTCGGCAGCCGCTCGGCGTACCGCACGATGTCATAGCCCGTGTACCCGACTGCTCCGCCACAAAATCGTGGGAGCTTCGGATGCGGAGCCGCTCGATAACCGGCAATCAGTGTTTCCAATTCCTTCAGCGGATCGTCCACCGTGCTCACGGTCTCCGGACCCAGCTTTCCTTCCGAGTCGCATGTCGAGATCCGGACCTCGTGACCGAAGGCATCGAACCGCAAGAACGGATCTGTTCCCACGAAGCTGTAGCGGCCGATCTTCTCGCCACCCACGACACTCTCAAACAGGAACGCACACGCGCCCGATTGCAGCTTGCCAAACGCGGTGACTGGCGTCAGCGTGTCGGCCACGAGCTGTCGGTAGACCGGCACCAAATCCCCTTGCTCAGCCATGCGGCAGAAGGTGGCGAAATCAGGACGATGACGAGTCATGAAGGATGTTCCGATGACGAAGATAGGCCGTTCAAAAGGGACGGATATTGATCATTGGTGATTGGTCGTTGCCAACAGCCACACGACAGTCTGTGCTGAGACCGTTCCTTGACCAAGCGCGTACCACGGCTAGAATTCGCCGCGCCTTTGGCCGAAATCCCGGTGTGCCAACATCATGAAGAAATGCCGTCGCTGTTCCAAGCCTGCCACTCTGCACATCACCGAGATTCGTAAAGGTGAAGTGCAGCAGTTGCATTTGTGTGAGACGTGCGCGCAAAAATATCTCGCTCAAGGGAATCAGGACGACGATGAGTCCGGTTCCGGCCTGAATGTCGAGGATCTGGAAACCGCTGACGAAATGGCTTGTCCGCACTGCGGGATCACTTTCCGACAGTTTCGCAGCCAAGGCCGCTTGGGTTGTCCGCACGACTATGAGGTGTTTGAAACCGAGCTGAATCAGCTCCTTGAAAACATTCATGACGGCATTCAACACTGCGGAAAAGTCCCGCAGCAGACCGGCGAAGCCAACCAAGATCGCTTTCGGCTCATCAAGCTGCGGAGCGAGCTCCAAGTCGCCGTGAAGGACGAAGCCTACGAAAAAGCGGCCGCACTGCGCGATGAAATTCAGCAGATCGAAAATCGCTTGAAAGCCCCAACAACCATCTGAAGTATTTTGTTTTGGCGCGAGGATCAACGCGTCGTGACCACAGTCAAGGAGACGCATCGTGGATCTGGACTCGCTTGCTCAACACTGCGGCGAATGGCTGCGTGGCACGGGGCCAGACTCGGACATCGTCATGTCGAGCCGCATTCGACTGGCACGCAATCTGGCAGAGTTCCCATTCCCCAACCGGGCTGACGAAGCAGCGAAAGCTGAGATCGACGCACTGATGTCCGAGCGGATGGCAGCGCTGGCACAGCGACAGAAGCTGAACTACATCCGCGTGAGCGATCTCAACGCCCTGGACCGCCAGTTTCTCGTCGAGCGGCAACTCATCAGTCGTGAGCTTTCAGAAAGTTCCGG
>JANNDA010000812.1:0-2254 GCA_031387195.1 Planctomyces sp.
CGCCCACACTGGAACTGGGGCACGCCTGGGCGACCCATGCCCCTGTGATGTCCCTACTTCCGTGGCTCAGTCGCGGTGAAGACTTCGGAAAAAAATCATTGGCGATCCGCAAGGACTTGGGCGATGTCTGGGGACAGGGGCAGTCGTTTCATTACTGGGGCGTCGTGCTCTTCGTCGGGGCGAAGTACGACGAGTGCATCAGCAAGTGTCAGGAAGCGGTTCGATTGCTCGAACGAACCGGGGACTATTGGGAAGTCAATATGGCCAAGTGGCAAAGTGCCAACTCGGTCTTCCGGAAGGGGGATCTGGAACGTGCGGCGACCGAAGCCAGACAGTTGTATGAAGCATGCACCGAGATGGGGGACGACAAGGTCTCGGGATTTAGTCTGGAGACTTGGTCGCGGGCCTCGGGCGGACGCTTGCCGGCCGAGGTGGTTCAGCGAGAAATGCAAAAGGAACGGCATGACGTGCAGGCCACCGCACAGGTTCTACTGGCGGAAGCGGTGCGTTTGGTCGGGCGGGGCGAACTGGCCGAGGCCGTTGAGATTCTGACCAAAGCCCGCGCGGTGTGCCGCGAGGTTGGAATGATGAATGCTTGGGTGTCACCCGTCTTGCCGTGGTTGGCGACGACCCACCGCTTGCAATGGCAGCGATCAACAGATCTCGTCCCCCATCGCCGTCGCCAACTGCTCCTCAGCGCGTGTCACGCGTCACGGCAAGCCCTGGCAGTGGCCAGAAAGTTTCAAACCGACTTGCCGCACGCGCTGCGTGAAGCGGGACTCATCGCGGCGATGCAAGGCTCGGTCAGCCGAGCGAGCCGATACCTGGATGAAAGCTTGGCGGTGGCCGAGCGACAAGGCGCACGTTTCGAACATGCTCAGACTCTGCTGGCTCGGAGCCGCGTGGGCCTGGAAGTCGGTTGGCCGGGTGCCCAGGAAGAGGCGGTGATTGCTCGTCAAGCATTGCGTTCGCTCGGTGCGGACTTCGCGCTCGACGAGGCACAGGCCACAGAGTCTGAGCCTGCCAAGTCGGCGACGCTTTCACTGGTCGATCGTTTCGACACTGTGCTCGACGCCGGCCGTCGCATTGCGTCGGCTCTGACTCGCAAGGCGATCTTTAAGGAAGTGCGCGAAGCGGCACTCCGGCTCTTGCGCGGAGAACGCTGCCTGCTGCTCAAACTTCACGGGGATGAGGCCGCCGAAGATCTCACAATGGTCTCCGGTGAGATCGAAGCGGAATACAGCCGCACCATGGCCGACCGCGCGATCGAGACAGGCCAAGTCATTGTCTTTACCGACAGCCAAGTCGATGACAGCGCCGTGCTTTCTGGAGTCCGCTCGGCTATGTGCGCGCCGGTCTTCGTGCGCGGACAACCGGCCGGTTGCTTCTATGTGGACCACCGCCAAGTCAGCGGCCTGTTTGGTGAAGATGAGGAACGCTTGGCTGCGTTCATTGCCACCATTGCCGGTGCGGCTCTCGAAAACGCGGAAGGCTTCGCCGAACTGCGGCTGTTGAATGAGACGTTGGAACAGCGCGTGGCCGAACGCACTGCCGCCGCCGAGTCCCGCGCGAGAGAACTCGCCGTTTCCAATACCGAATTGGAACGCACCGCTGCTGAACTCCGCCGATCCGAAGATGAACTGCGAGTGGCGAAGGACGCTGCTGAGAAAGCCAACCGAGCCAAGAGCGACTTCCTGGCCAACATGAGCCACGAAATCCGGACCCCCATGAACGGCATCATGGGGATGGCGGAATTGGCTTTGCAAACCACGCTCACTCATCAGCAACGCGAGTATCTGAATATCGTCCTGCAATCGGCCGATGCGCTGCTGCGGCTGCTCAACGACATCCTCGACTTCTCCAAAGTGGAAGCCGGCAAGTTGGAAATGGAGTCGATCGACTTTCCGTTGCGCGACAGCCTGGGTGACGCCATGCACACCTTTGGATTGCGCGCCGCTGAAAAGGGAGTCGAACTCACTTACCTCGTCCCACCAGATGTGCCCGACATGCTCGTCGGTGATCCCGGACGACTCCGTCAAATCATCGTCAATCTCGTGGGCAACGCGCTGAAGTTCACCGAGCAGGGCGAAATTGTCGTCGTGGCCACCGTCGAATCGCTCGACGACCACCAAGTCCAATTGCACTTCGTGGTCAGTGACACCGGCATCGGGATTCCCGTCGAGAAACAGAAGCAGATTTTTGACGCTTTCAGCCAAGCCGACACGTCCACCACTCGCCGGTACGGCGGCACCGG
>JANNDA010000848.1:0-1503 GCA_031387195.1 Planctomyces sp.
CTCGAACTACCGACACCTGCCGAAACCCTGCTTCGCTTGCTCCCGCGACCGCCAGACTGACGCCGAACAACTTGCCGACGACGCCCGATCGCTTGAAGCGTAGGATGGGGTGCGGAAAATGGGGTTAAACAATCGTCCGAACATCTCATGCAGAACCGCCAACGGTTTACCTATCAGAAAACAAAAAGAGGCCCAGCAACCGTAAGATTGCTGGGCTTCGTTTGGAAAATCCCGAACCGAAAAACTACTTGCCAAAAGCACCGCTCGTTGTGCCCGTTGATGATTGTGGCTTCAGTCGTTTGTTACCGCTGATGGCCCCAGAAACACGACCGACGTCGTCGATGGGTGGCTTACGCTGACCGGCTTTGAGCTCGTAGCCTTTTTCATTGCCGGGCGTAAACAAGCGACGCTGCGGCGTGTATCCAATCCACGCCAGGAAGTCGCTGAGATTGACCAATCGCACCCCTTGTTGGCGAGCTTCCTGCTCCAATTTTTTGCGGTGCTTATACATTTTGTCGATGCGTTCTTTGTCTTCGTCCTTCGCCGCTAGGCCGATGTCCGGGATGTCTCCGATCACAAGGAACTTCGTGTTGACGTCAATCCCCGGCACCGTCTCTTCGTCGTATTCAATGAATTCCGTGGGGAACTTCGTGTAGCGAATCCGTTTGCCGTCATCCAAAACTTCGTTGTCGATTCCGCCGCCGGTGCTGGCGATCAATTCGTGAATGCGCTGGCGATCACTCTTGCCGTCATTGTCCAAATCAATGAGTCCGATGAACGAGAAGTTGTCTTTGCGACCCGCGCTCCAGACCGGAGTAAAGATCGGATCGCCCTTCGAGATCGGCTTGTAAAGTTCATCGTGCGTGATGCGAGCTTCGGCCGTGTGCTCGTCAATGATGCGAGTGACTTCGATGGCTCCTTTGATGTCTTCAGTGCCGCGAGCCACTCCGTTATGCGACTTGGTGTAGACGCTGAAAGTCATCCGCTTTGGCAAATTGTCTGCGGAGCCGAGGTTGATCCACACGAGTCCGTTTTGATTATCCACCCAACGAACCACACCATCAGGAACTTCAAAGCTGGTCTTGGTGATCTCGTCGATGCGCTTCGACAACTTATCGTTGATGGCCACCAGGCGAACGATGTCTTCATTGAGCTTTTTGACTTCTTGAACACGAGCCTGCTTTTCGTTGTCAAACTCCGTTTGCAGTTCGTTGAATGCCTGTGTCAACTCGTCGATCCGTTTCTGCTTTGACCGAACTTCCTCGTCCTTGATCTTGATGAGGTCTTGCAGTTCCTTTTCGGCCTTGGTGCGACCGTTGTTGTTTTGATCGACCTGGACTTGGTATTGCCCCTGCAATGACTCGATCACCTTTTGCTGTGCTTTTTTATCTTCAGTGAGCTTGTCTCGCTCCTTTTCCAGATCACCGGCTTGTTGGACCAACTTATTGATGGCCGATTTGTAGGTTGGATCTGGCAACTGCCCGGCCTTGGCGATGTCGGCCA
>JANNDA010000852.1:0-2050 GCA_031387195.1 Planctomyces sp.
CAAATTCATCTGGGACGCCGAGCCGGTTCAGGGCGAAGGCTTTGCCGGAGTGAAGCTGACACTCGTCAGTCCCGACGGCGACGAAGGCTATCCCGGCACATTGACCTCGGTCGTGACGTACAAGCTGACCGACAAGAACGAGCTCCGCATCGAGTACTCCGCCACGACCGACAAGGCCACGCCGATCAATCTCACGAACCATACGTATTGGAACTTGAAGGGCGCGCGGCCGGAGAGCGGCACGGTGCTCGATCACGTCATGCAGCTCAACTGCGACCTCTACGTTCACGTCGATGAGGAATCGATCCCATCCGGCATCCTGACCCCCGTCGCCGTTGCTGCGGAGATGGACTTCACGAAGGCCAAACCGATCGGCCAAGACCTCGGCAAGCTGACGAACGACCCGCAAGGCTACGACCACTGCTGGGTCATCAACGGCGGCGGCGATCCAACCAAGGCACCGGTGCTCGCGGCCGAAGTCAAAGAACCGTCCACCGGCCGCGTGATGCGAGTTCTCACGACTGAACCCGGCGTGCAGTTCTACACCGGCAACTATCTCCCCGGCACACCCGAAGTCGGCGGCTTTTCCAAGCAAGGCGGCTTCTGCCTGGAAACCCAAAAGTTCCCGGACAGCCCGAACCAACCATCGTTCCCGACCAGCATCCTGAAACCCGGCGAAACCTATCGACAGGTGACGGTGCATGAGTTCGCGGTGGAGTGATTCTGGTTTGGCTCGGAGCTTCCGGTCACGCTATGGTGGTGCAAGGTGAATTGCATTCCTGACTCGCCGCCAAAGGCTCCGTCGCGTGGGAAAGTTCTCTAAAGACATTGGATCGAATCCTGCGCGGAAGCTCAGACGCGAATGTTCGATTCGAGGACTTGTGTGCGTTGTTGTCGCATTTGGGATTTGTCGAACGAATTCGTGGAGATCATCACATCTTCACTCGCGATGGCGTCGCGGAAATCTTGAACCTTCAGCCTCGTGGCGGGAAAGCCAAGCCCTATCAAGTGAAACAAGTGCGAGCGGTCATCACCGCCTATCAACTCGCACAGCCGCCCGACCCCGGCACGGAGAACGAACATGACTGAAAGCACCAACTACGAAATCATCCTGTATTGGAGTCAGGAGGACCAAGCCTTCATCGCCGAGGTTCCCGAACTGTCGGGGTGCGCCGCAGACGGAATGACCTATCAAGAGGCGTTGTCCAACGTGCAACTCGTGATTCGCGAGTGGATCGAAACCGCCGAGGAGTTGAGGCGACCCATTCCGGCCCCTCGTGGTCGGCTGATTTACGCATGAACTCGGAGCGGCGGGAGTGAGTGATGCGTGCCATTTCGATCGTTGTGCTGAGTCTGATCGCTGCGGTCGCTTCTGCGGACGAGACGCTCACAGAGCCACCGATCACTGACTCGGATCGTAGTCATTGGGCATTTCAACCACTCCGCCGACCGACTCCGCCAGTTGTGCAAAGCGCGAGTTGGTGTCGCACCGCGATTGATCGGTTCATTCTCGTGCGGCTTGAAAAAGAAAAACTGGCTCCGGCGGGTGAGGCCGACCGAGCGACTCTGCTGCGGCGGGTCTGCTTTGATCTGACGGGGTTGCCGCCGAGTCTGGAGCTTCAGGACGAAGTCTTCGCCGACGAATCGCCCGATTGGTACGAGCGGTTGGTGGATCGGCTGCTCGCGTCGCCGAGTTACGGGGAGCGGTGGGCGCAGCACTGGCTCGATGTCGCTCGCTTCGCGGAGACCGACGGGTTCGAGCACGATCATGTGCGGCCCAATGCGTGGCGATTTCGCGATTGGGTGATTGAGGCTCACAACCGCGACGTGCCGCTCAACGAGTTCATCGGGTTGCAGCTTGCCGGTGATGAACTGCGGCCCGGCGATGAGTCGGCGATGATCGCGACTGGCTTCCTCTTTTGTGGGCCGGATATGCCCGACATCAACCTGCAAGAAGAGCGGCGGCATACGTTCTTGAACGACATGACCGCGACAGTCGGCTCGGTGTTTCTGGGGCTGCAAATGGGTTGTGCCTCTTGCCACAACCACA
>JANNDA010000892.1:0-12628 GCA_031387195.1 Planctomyces sp.
CGCTTTCCTTTGCGGCTTTGCCGCTCTTGAACTGCAAGAAAATGAAAGCGGCTTTGCCGCAAATCCAAAGCGGTGCTGACACACCGCACTCCAAAGGGAAGACATGGCCACTCAATGGAACAGCGGCATCAACGATCGCCGCATCAAAGAAGAGATTTGTGAGATTGGACGCCGCGTGTACGCGAAAGGCTTCGCGGCGGCGAATGATGGGAACATCTCGTTTCGGGTTGGGCCGAACGAAGTGGTCTGTTCGCCAACGATGATCTGCAAGGGGTTCATGAAGCCCGAAGACATTTGCGCGGTCGATCTGGACGGCAAGCAGATCGGAGGAACGCGCAAGCGGACCAGCGAGATCCTGCTGCACCTGGCAATCATGCGTGCTCGTCCGGATGTGAAGGCGTGCGTGCATTGTCATCCGCCGCACGCGACGGCGTTCGCGGTCGCTCGCGAACCGATTCCGCAGTGCATCCTGCCGGAGATCGAAGTCTTCATGGGCGAAGTGCCGATCGCTCCGTATGAAACGCCGGGCGGACAAGACTTCGCCGACACGGTTCTGCCGTTCCTCAAGCCGGGAACAAACACGATCATCCTGGCCAACCACGGCACGATCAGCTTCGGGCCGACGTTGGAGCAGGCGTATTGGAAGACCGAAATCCTCGACGCCTATTGCCGGATTTTGCTGCTGTCGAAACAACTCGGCGGCGTGACGTACCTCAACGAACAGAAGTCTCGCGAGTTGCTCGACCTGAAGAAGCGGCTGGGCTTCGACGATCCGCGGTTCCACGTCGAAGACTGTGACTTGTGCGGCAACGGGGCGTACCGTGACGGCTACAAAGAAGAGATGCCGCAGCCGTGTGCGTTCGAGCCAGCTCCAACCTATCCCGGCTATTTGCAGAAGCCAACCTACGCGGGTGGCTCAGCACCGGCAGCCGGTGCTGATGTCGATTCGCTGGTGAAGGCGATTACGGAACAAGTCTTGGCGGCCCTCGGAAAGTAAGCCGAACAGCGGATGAGGCACAAAGCCAGGAATCATTCAGGTCCACGCGACCGACAGGGTTTACCTAGCCTGCGACTGTGCCGCGCCACTGACAATTCCGGCTTGCTCGGCACAATTGGCGCAAAGGGTTGTTCCGGAATAGACCGATTTCTCTGACGGTTCCGCATGATCGTGGTCATGCTTTGTTTTCCGTCACGTTTGAAATCGATCTGCAATGAACTCAATGAAGCGGTTATCGCTGGGTTGGAATGCATCGCACGCGGGTACTGCCTGCGGAATGCTGATCGTGATGTGCCTGGTTATTCCGGGGTGCCGCATGACGAGTTTGTCGCGCAGCCATGAGTCCTCGGAGATTCCGGCAGATTCAGCCAATCCTGAGTACGGCCACTCGATGCGGGGATCAATGGGACAAGTTGCGACAGCCGACGTGTCCGCTTCGGCGATGGACTGGCCGGTTCAGCAGGCAAGCGCCACCGCAGTGCCGCGCGAATTGAGCAAGGTGACGCTGCCGCGATACGTCGTCGAGGCGCCTGACATTCTGTTGATCGAAGCGGTCAACAGCCTGCGCATGCCCGAGACGCCATTGCGACCGGGCGAGACGTTGATTGTGCGCGTGGCCAATACGATTCCGGTTGACCCGCTGGAACCCGACGTCGCGAAGCAGTTCAAGCAGATCAACGGTCTGTTCCCGATTCAGACGGATGGCATCATCGACTTCGGCCCGGAATACGGTCACATCGCGATCGCGGGATTAACGGTGTCTCAGGCGCGGCAGCGGATCGAGCAGCATCTCAAGCAAACACTGGTCAGCCCGCAGGTGTATGTGAACGTTGCTGCGGAAAATGCTCGGCAGCACATCGCGGGCGAGCATCTGGTCCGGCCAGACGGCACGGTCTCGTTGGGCATCTACGGCAACGTGTACGTCGCGGGGATGACGCTGGATGAAACGAAGGCACATCTCGAACGGCATCTGGCCGCGCAGATTTATCGGCCGGAGATTCACGTTGATGTGCTGGCCTACAACAGCAAGACTTACTACGTGATCACCGACGGAGCGGGTGCTGGCGAGCAAGTCTTTCGATTCCCCTGCACGGGCAACGAGACGATTCTCGATGCGGTCTCGCATATCAACGGGCTGCCGACGGTCGCCTCGAAGAAACACATTTGGATCGCGCGACCGGCACCACCGGAACTCGGCTGCGATCAAGTGTTGCAAGTGGACTGGGACGCGATTGTGCGTCGCGGTCAGACGACGACCAATTATCAAATTCTGCCCGGTGATCGGGTCTATGTCCGAGCCGATCACATGGCGATCTTCGACACGTGTGTGGCCAAGATTGTCTCACCGTTTGAGCGGATCTTCGGTTGGACATTGCTCGGCAACAGCACCGTGCGAGCCTTGCAAAGCGGATCTTCTGCCGCTGGAGGGGGCGTGTTTTAAGTAATCCGAAGCGTCAGCGAGGGCCGACGCTTCACCGAACTTCGATTGCCAGGTCTCGTGGAGCGTTCGCCCTCGCTGACGCTTCGGGTTACTTTTTTTGCGGCAACGCCGCGTACGATTTTCCAACATTCGCGAACCAATCATGACCATCACTCGATACCACTGGGCGATCGCTGCCTTATTGATTGTCGCTTTCGCCGATTCGGCCTCTGCGCAATCTCGACCGAACAAAGCCTTTGCCAACGCGCGATCGCCGGCGATGAGCCGGCCTTCGATCAGTCCGTACCTCAACCTGTTGCGGCAGGGGAATCCGGCGCTGAACTACTACGGTCTGGTGAAGCCGGAACAAGAATTTCGAGCGGCCAACGATCAATTCCGCAACCAAGTTGGTCAAGTGCAACAGAAGCTCGAACAACGGGAAGAAGAGAAAGAGGCCACATCGAATCTCGGAATCACCGGCCATCGCGTGCGTTTCTTGGCCGATCAATCGGGTGGATCGGGCGGCGTTCAAGGAACCCTGGCGGAGCGAACTCAACGATCCGCAAAACTCCCGCCGACTCCCGGCAGCCGCATTGCTCCGACCGGACACGGAGCTTACTTCTCGAATCACGGAAGCTATTACCCGTTCCCAAATCGCTGATCGCTCGTGGCTGGCAAGGATGCTGGCTGGATTGTTGAAGGAGCAACTCATGTTTCGATTGAGCGTTCGCGCTGCGGGAATCGCCGCGTTGTTCGGCGTGAGCGTTTTGTGCTCGCCGCTGGTCCACGCCGGGCATTGGCTCGGTTGGACTCCGAAGAAAAGTCAGCGTGAAGTTCTGCTGCCCAACGATTGCCAGTTCGGCTACTACGGCACGAATTGGCGTGCCTGGCCCGAAGGGTGTGATCGCGGCTACGGCTGTGTGGATCGTTTCGCGCCTGCAGTGACGCAGCCGATGTGGACACCGTCGATGGCTCCGATGACAACTGTGCCGCCACCAAGCTGGCCAGTTCAACCGCTGCCTGAGTCCCCGAATCCGTGGTCGCAATTCCCACCGATTCCCCCAATGTCAGCACCAACCAGCGATCCACAGTTGCCACCGCCAGCGTATGGCCCTCCCTCGTATGCGCCGTTGCCGACCGTGCCGCAATCCGTGCCATCGTATTCGCCATCACCTCCATTGCCGACGGCTCCTCCCGCTGCTCAACCGCTGCCGAGCGATCCAGTTCAGAACGGTCAACAAATTCCATTGCCGCCGATGCCTACGACGATGGTGCCGAACTCGCGCCGAGCACCGTCCACCGTCGTTCCCGCCGGCGGATGGAATCGCAGCGTCCCGGCCACACTCTCGGCACCGGAGTTTGGTCCATTGTCGATTCAGCCGATGAGCTACTCGGCACCTGCTCGTTCGAGCGGCGCGGCTCAACCGCCACTGGGCAGAGGGCAATCGCCACGTAACCCAGGACCAGTGGTTTTGCTGCGGCCAGAGTTCTGAGCACTGTCCTGAAAATAACGGCTCATCGGGTGGAGTCCGCTTCACAGCTCAGCGATTGCCGGGAGAGATGACGCCCTGTTCCGGACTTGAGGCAGTGGCGTAAAGCTTCTTCGGAATACGACCGGACATTCCTGCTTGGCGACCTGCGAACCAAGCGTGCTTCATCGCATGGGCCATGCGTAACGGGTCGGCGGCACTGGCGATGCCCGTGTTGAGTAGCACTCCATCGCAGCCCAATTCCATCGCGAACGCGACATCGCTGGCCGTGCCAACTCCAGCATCAATGATCACCGGGTATTCGGGATCATTCTCTTTGAGATACTCCAAGCAGATGCGAATGTTGTTGGGGTTGAGCACCCCTTGCCCGCTGCCGATCGGACTTCCCGCAGGCATCACCGATGTGGCACCCGCCGACTTCAGCCGCCGAGCCGTGATCGGATCGTCGGTCGTGTAGACAAGCACTTGAAAGCCATCGGCCACGAGTTGCTCGGTCGCTTGCAGCGTGGCGATAGGGTCGGGAAGCAGCGTCTTCTTGTCGCCGAGCACTTCCAGTTTGACCCAGTCAGCGCCGGGATTTTCCAGTCCTTCGAGAATCTCACGTCCCAACCGAGCAACGCGCACCGCGTCTTCCGCCGTGAAGCATCCCGCCGTGTTGGGCAGGATCGTGTATTTGCTCAGGTCGATGAAATCGAGAATGCTGCGACCGGCCGCATCGATCAATCGCTCACGCCGCACGGCCACGGTGATGACTTCCGAGCCACTGGCTTCCAAGCACTGCTGCATCAATTCATAGGTCGTGTACTTGCCGGTTCCCACGATCAACCGTGACTGCAACACATGCGTGCCGAGCACCAGTGGTTTGTCCTGAGTCGCCGATGAACCGGTGATTGCCTGAGACACGTCATGCACCTTGCTGGAAAAAGACTGACTTCCAAAATCGCCAGAAGCCCGGACTTTGCCAAAGCCGGGCTTCTTCTCATTAGCGGTCGGAGTTTAGGTCTGCGGGGAATGAAACTCAACGAGCGTCATTTCAGGTACGGAGGTCAGAAAACAGTCGACGAACTTGGCGATCGTTCCTGATTACGAATAACGTATGCAGTCGCTCAAGCGGGTCTGCGATCCTGAGCCAGAAACGATCAATCCAAAGCGAACGATTCGGCATGACGATCTTATTATTTCTCGCAGTCTGTTTTCTCGCCTACTCCAACGGTGCCAACGACAACTTCAAGGGAGTTGCGTCGTTGTTCGGTAGTCAGACCACGAACTACCGCGCGGCGATTAGCTGGGCGACGGTCACGACATTCACGGGATCAGTCGCTGCCATTTTTCTTGCCGAATCACTGCTCAAGAAGTTTTCGGGGAAGGGGCTCGTTCCCGACTCGATCGTCGGTTCGGAGTCGTTTCTATTGGCTGTGGCAGTTGGTGCCGGAATGACCGTGATCTTGGCCACGCGGATTGGGTTCCCCATTTCAACCACTCACGCCCTGACCGGCGCGATGGTCGGCAGCGGCTGGGTGGCGGTCGGATCGGAAGTTCAATTCAGCGTTCTGGGCAAAGTCTTTTTTCTACCGCTACTACTGAGTCCGTTACTTGCTGTCGTACTCGGTGGATCGCTGTATTCGACGTTTCGTTGGACGCGGCTGCGGCTGGGAATCACGAAAGAGTGGTGCCTTTGCGTGGGAGCGGAACAGTGCGCCGAAACGAAGCCGCAGCCGTCATCAGCACTGACATTGCAAGTGGCAACGCCCGCGTTGACAGCGTGCCTCGACGAGAAGAGCCAGTGTGTCCAACGCTATGCCGGAGGATTTTGGGGCGTCGATTGCCAACAGGCGATGGATGGAGCGCACTTCTTCAGTGCGGGAGTTGTCAGTTTTGCACGCGGTCTAAACGACACGCCGAAGATGGCCGCTTTGCTTTTGGTCTTGCCCGCGCTCGGCGGGAAATGGGGATTGGTCACAGTGGCCGTCGCAATCGCCGTCGGCGGGTTATTCAGCGCACGGCGCGTGGCCGAGACGATGAGCCACAAAATCACCAGAATGAACCATGGTCAGGGTTTTTCGGCCAATCTGGCGACAGGGGTGTTGGTGACGGCGGCCAGCCTTTACGGACTGCCGGTGTCCACGACTCACGTCTCGGTGGGATCACTGCTCGGCATCGGGTTGACGACCCGGCAAGCAGACTTCCGGATGGTTCGTAAGATCTTGCTTTCTTGGCTGATCACGCTGCCGTGTGCGGCATTGATCGGCGCACTGGTTTATCGCATGGCGAATTTTTAAGGTCGATGAAAACGGTCGCGGAAGCCGTTCATAAGTAACCCGAAGCGTGAGCGGCTGAGAATGGCACAAACCCCACCGAGCTTGCCTCGGTGGAATCGGGCCTTTGCACTATGAGCGATCGCACTGAGACGGCATTCTTCGTAGTGCAGAAGCCCAAAAACCACCGAGGCAAGCTCGGTGGGGTTTGCGTCAGTTTTCCGCGTGAGCGGCATAGCCCTCCACTGAAGAACAGGAGAATGAGATGAGCAGAGTACGAGTTCTCGTCGGGACGAAAAAAGGTGCCTTCATCCTGACCTCGGATGGCCAGCGCGAGAAATGGGATGTCGCTGGTCCGTTCTTTGGCGGTTGGACGATTTACCACCTGAAGGGCTCGCCGGTGGACCCGAACCGGATCTATGCCTCGCAGTGCAGCGACTGGTTCGGGCAGGTCATTCAACGCTCGAACGATGGTGGCAAGACTTGGGAACAGCCTGGCGGTGATGTGGAGATAGCGTTTACCGGACAGCCCGCAGGGGCCAGTAACAAGTTCGTGTATGAGGGCAACCCCGGCACTCACATGTGGTACGACGGCACGCCGCATCCTTGGGAGTTCAAACGAGTCTGGCATCTCGAACCGTCGCTGACAGACCCCGACACCGTCTATGCCGGAGTGGAGGACGCGGCCTTGTTTCGCTCGACCGATGGCGGGGTGACGTGGAAGGAGCTTCCCGGTTTGCGTGACCAACAAGGTTCCAAGTGGCAACCGGGTGCTGGCGGCATGGGTCTGCACTCGATCCTGCTCGATCCGAGCAATCCACTGCGCATCTATGTGGCCATCTCGGCGGCGGGCGCGTTCCGCACCGATGACGGCGGCGAAACTTGGAAGCCGATCAATCGCGGACTGAAATCAAAATACCTTCCCGACCCAGACGCCGAGATCGGCTACTGCGTGCATCGCCTCGCGATGCACCCGTCGCGACCGAATGTGGTGTTCATGCAACTGCACTGGAACGTGATGCGCACCGACAACGGCGGCGACTTGTGGACCAACATCAGCGGCAACTTGCCGACCGACTTCGGATTCCCGATCGAAGTTCACGCGCACGAGCCGGACACGATCTATGTCGTCCCCATCAAGAGCGACTCCGAGCACTACGTTCACGACGGCAAGCTGCGCGTCTTCCGCAGCCGTACCGGTGGCAACGATTGGGAACCGCTCACGAAAGGGCTGCCTCAAAGCGACTGCTACGTCAACGTGCTGCGCGACGCGACGTCCGTCGATTCGCTCGATCCGTGCGGCGTCTATTTCGGCACCACCGGCGGTCAGGTCTACGTCTCGCCCGATGGCGGAGACAATTGGAGTGCCATCGTTCGCGATCTCCCCGCTGTCGTTTCCGTCGAGGTCCAGACTCTGCCATGACGACCGTACTGATCCGAGTTGAGCTGCCATATCACCTGCGAAATTTGGCGCATGTCGGCACCGAAGTAACGCTCGAAGTCGCCGGGGCGATTACGCAACGATCGGTTCTTGACGCGCTTGAGGCCCGCTATCCGATGTTGCGGGGCACGATCCGAGACCACGTCACGCACAAACGCCGACCGTTTCTGCGGTTCTTCGTCTGTGAGAAAGACTGGTCTCACGAATCGCCCGACGCGCCGCTTCCCGACGCGATCGTATCGGGCGACGAACCTTTTTTGGTCATCGGAGCCATCGCTGGCGGGTAAGGAGTTTTTCGTAGGGCGGGCGGCTCGCCTGCCTGATTTCTCGATCGACACAAACAGGCGAGCGGCCCGTTCTACGATTTCATCGCAGCCTCTCCGAGGCTGTGAACTTTTCAAAGTAGGACGGGCACTCTTGCCCGTCTTTCCCGCGAATTGACGGGTAGGAGTGCCCGTCCTACGTCAATTCATCGCAGCCTCTCCGTGACCGAAACCTTCGACTTACGGAGTGAGTCGTCGACTTCCGGTTAATTGGGCTGAAAACGGAGATGGCGACCGGGTAAGGGGTGTGACCAGCGAGTGAGCGGGACCGGTTGGCTCGATTCGATAATGAGTTCGCCGTTGACGAGGACGTGGTGAATTCCCGTGGTCGGTTGCAACGGTTCTTCATAGCTGGCGTGATCGGTGATTGTTGCGGGATCGAAGAGCACGAGGTCGGCGAAGTAACCCGCGTTGAGTTGACCTCGGTCCTGAAGACCGAATCGTTCGGCCGGATAGGCCGTCAATTTGTGGACCGCGTCTTCCAACGAGAACAGGCTGGCGTCGCGAACATAGGGGCCGAGCAATCTCCCGGTGGAACCGAACACGCGCGGGTGCGGCCGGCCTTCGAGTCGCAGGGTTTCTGCGGGCACGATCGTATTGTCGATCGGCATTCTGTCTGAAGTCGCGGTGCTGGATGAACTGTGATCGCTGGCTCGCATCGAACCGACGCAGCCGCAGAGGATGCCGTCCGTGCCCAGCATATATTTCGGATGTTGGAGAAACGGGGTGACGAGCGGATCTTCACCCTCGTTGACGACGAGCAACACGGCGAGACGTTCCTCGATCAGCAAGTCGCACAAAGCATCGGCGGGAGACGTGCCTCGCTTTTCGATGTAGTCACTCAGCAAACGGCCCTGATACCGCGAGTTTTCTTTGCTGGCCACCCAGGCGATGCGGATCTTGTCGAGATCGACTCGATGCTGCTTCAGTCCGACGGCGAAGCGTTGGCGAATGGTGACGTCGCGCAAACATTCGGTCGCGGCCAGCGGGCCTTGCTCCCACACTTCATAAGGCAGGAGATAGCTGAGCATCGTCGAACCGGATTGGTACGGATACACGTCAAACGTGAGATCCACTTGCTGCGACGCTTCACGGTCGAGATAGGTCAGCACCTCGTCAATCAATTGCGGAGTCTGTCCCTTCAAATGCGAGATGTGCAGCCGCACGCCGCTGCGTCGAGCGATCTCGACCGCTTCGCGGAGCGCGGGCATCAAGCCAATCTTGTATCGCACGTGCGTGACATACAGCCCATTGAACTCGGCGACCGTGCGGCAGGCGGCAACCAGTTCGTCGGTCGATGCGAAGCACTGCGCGACGTAATCGAGTCCGGTCGAGAGCCCCACCGCTCCCTCTTCCATGGCCGAGTGAATGTCGCGGCTAATGGCCCGCATTTGAAAGTCGTCGGGCGCTTGTCGCCCCCAACCGCACGCAGCCGAACGGACGTTGGCATACGGCACATGAGCGATCACATTTTGCACGTTGTGACCAGCGATGCGATCCAGGAATTCGGCGATCGTGCGCCAGCCGGTGTATTCGTCGAATGCGAGACCATCGAGTGCCCGCAAGTAAAAGATCCATTCGCGCCACGTCTGCGGTGTGACCGGCGCATAAGAGATGCCGTCGGCCATCAACACTTCGGTCGTGAAGCCTTGCCGCGTTTTGGGTTCGAGATGCGGAGTCTTCAACAACCAGCCGTCGGCGTGTGAGTGGACGTCGATAAATCCCGGTGCGGCGACTAATCCCGTGGCATCAATCGTCTGTTTCGCGCTCGCGTCAGCGAAGCTGCCCAACGCGGTAATTCGATCACCGTTGAGGCCGATGTCTCCGAGAAAGCGGGGAGCGCGAGTGCCATCAATGATCGTGGCGTTACGAATCAGAATGTCGAACACAGGCGGCTCCTTTTGAGCATGAAAGTGAATGCGAAAAGCAGCGTACCGAAGTCGAAGAATGCGGACCACGATGCGACCGCACTGAGAAATCGTTTGGCGAGCGGGGCGGCGTCTGCCCAATGGCATTCACTCGGCATCAGAATCAACCAGAATGGTTGAGAGCCAGAATTTACGCGACACGACCGCTACAACCAACACAGTTTCACAGGCCAGACTCGCTGGCTGTGAATCTATGCGGACTCCCAGTTTTTCCGGTCGAGAAAATCCGCTTGGCGGACGCGACTCGCTCACCTGATTCAGTCCGGACCACCGATTCTTTGAGTAGATCGAGGATGATCGGAACGAGCCGCCCGAACCACTGGCGATTCACGGACCAGAATCGCCCGACTCGTCACCGCCAACCTTCTAGGAAACAAGGAGTAATTCCATGCTTGGCATATCTCGGCTTTCACAGAAGAAATGGATTTGTCTCACGACGTGTTCGGTCGCTTTGACGACCGCCAGCGTGTTCAGCGCTGATCCCCCACCGCCTGTGGCGACCGCGCCGGCGTTCAAGCCGACCCCCCTCAGCCCGTCATTGTTAGACTTCGCGACCGGGCTGCCGGTTTCACACACCATGCAGGTGATGGCGACACCCAAACTGATGCGACCTGGATTTGCGGGCGAAGCGGTCGATACGGCCAAAGGTCTGGCCTCGAAGATCAAAGCCAAAGAGGTCGATGTCCCCAAGCGAGTCAAAGCGGCGAAGTATCTCGGCAAAGTCGATTGCCAGGCGTTTCCCGAGTCGCAAACACAACTGTTGGACTTGGTCGTCAATGACGAGTTTGAAGAAGTGCGTTTGGCGGCGGCGAAAGCTTTCAAAGTGCAATTCTCCAGAGGATGTGATCCGACCCCCAGCAAGAGAATGCAACGTCGCAAAGACACTTGCCGCGGCTGCTGCAACAACATCGACGTGCTCAACAAGCTAGCCGAACGAGCCTATGAATGTGATGACACCGGCTGTGCCAAAGAGCCGTCACCGCGCGTCCGAGAGGCGATCGCGGAAGCTCTTAACGTCTGTTGCTGCTGGCAATACCACGGCGGTCAGAACGGTGGTGGGCAATCCATCGAACTGAGTACGCCGCCGACGCCAGATACGCCAGAAACCGCGCCACCGGCCGACGCTCCGAAAGAGAAGCCGCCGGTCGTTCCGGCTGAAACCACCGAGGCCGCTTCGACAGAAGAGAACTCGGCGACACCTGCGGCGGTCTTCAATGACGATTCCACGAACAAGGATGTGCAGCCGGTCGCGATGGTCAAGAGCTTGCCGGAAGACGAAGCTCAAGTCGTGGAATGCCTCCGCGGACATTGCCCTGTCGGAATGGTGGCACGCCGATTGGACACGGCTTCTCCGGATATTTGGACGAACTACAAAGGCCACCGCTTCGAGTTCGCCTCCGAAGACGCGAAAGAGCAGTTCCTCAGTGACCCAGAGCATTTTGCTCCCATGCTAAGCGGACACTGTGTCGTCACCTTCGCCAAGACCGGCGAGAAAGTGGTCGGGAAGTGCTGCCGAGAGTTGGACGGTCGGCAATACTGGTTCGCCAGCAAAGAACTCCGTGAAGAGTTCAAAGCCGACCCCGAACAATTCCTCGACGCGATGGACAACGATGCCAGCGACGAATGAGTTTCTGGAACTCAATTCCAATTGAAGAGTCCCCGATTGCTCCCAAGCCATCGGGGACTTTTCCTTTGGCGAATGGCAGGTGACAACGAGGTTCTCACGATGTCGTACTTTGATCAAAATCGCGCGGCTTGGAATCGGCTGGCGAATGGCAGCCAGTTTGCAAAGCTCGCTTCGGACGAAGAGTGTCAGACACCACTGGCGACACTCGATAGCCGAGGCTGGTTGCCAGCCAGTGTGTCTGGGCTCAATGTGCTGTGTCTGGCATCGGGAGGCGGCTGGCAGTCGATTTTGTACGCGGTCGCTGGAGCGAACGTCACAGTCGTGGACCTCAGTCCGGAGATGCTGCTGCTGGACCAGCAAGAAGCGAACAAGCGCGGCGTGTCTGTGCGGACGATCGAAGCGTCGATGGACGATCTGCCAATGCTGACGGATGCGAGCTTCGACATCGTGCATCAACCGGTCAGCACGTGCTACGTGCAAGACCTCAGCCGCGTCTATCGCGAGATCGCCCGTCTGCTGCGAGACGACGGACTCTACATCAGCCAGCACAAGCAACCGACCAGCTTGCAGATTTCACATCGCGATGAGCAGGACCGTTACACGATCGGCATCGAGTACTACCACGAAGGGCCGCTGCCGCGCGTTGAGGATGACTCCTACCGTGAACGTGGCGCGGTCGAGTTCTTGCACCGTTGGGGCGACCTGATTGGCGAACTGTGTCGCGCCGGCTTTGTGCTCGAAGACCTCCGTGAACCGTTCCGCGCCGACCACAGCGTGGCTCCCGGCCACTTTGGGCATCGAGGCCGCTTCACCGCTCCTTACGTCCGTCTCAAAGCCCGACGCTTGGTCAGAGATCAGTCCACGAAGACGGAATCACGAATCTGGATTCCGGATTGATTGGCGCACTCACTCTTGTGTCAAATCAGCCGCTAGGCGCTAGCCCGGATTATTCACGGCTCCATACAAGAGTGCATGGCAACGACATTCACTCTTGTATGACGCAGTCCGCGTCAGAATCTCCTCGGCCCATGAATAATCCGGGCTAGCCCACGATTCGACTCCGCTATACCATGAGCTAGCGCCCAGCGGCTGATGTCTGCGTTCCAACACGAATGGCGGAGAGCCAAAAAAACGAACGCGGCCTCGT
>JANNDA010000901.1:0-1946 GCA_031387195.1 Planctomyces sp.
CCCGTCGGGACTCCAGCTTGCTTGGACCAGCGATTGATCGGGACGCCAATTGCTCTGCACTCCGTTTTCACGCTCGCTCTGAGCGTCCGTCTGTGACAGAGAAGTTGTTCGCTGACTGGCCAGATCGAACACATACAGATCGGGCCCGCGTCCGAAGAGAAGTCGATCCCCGTTCGGAGAAAACGTGCTCTCCCACGACAACCGAGGGATCTCGGCGACGATTGTTTTGAGATCACCTGACTTCTCATCAAACAACCAGTACCCCGTCTTCCCACTGGTGCTGACTCGCGCGTGCAGCAGGAACTGGCCGGCGACTGGCGACTGCACGAATTCTTGGATGGCCAGTCGGTCGGACGTACCTGGGACAACAAGCTGGTCGCCGCCGATCAAGGTGGAACGCTTGCCATTCATCGCGTCGTACTGCACGAGTTCTGGTTCGGAACTCCCCTTGGGTTTTTCGAGAACCAAATAGCCGGAACTGTCTCGCAGCCACTTTCCTGAAAACGACGCGGGTGCAAATTCCCGCGTGTCGTAGATTGATTTCAATCGAGTCTCGGCCGTGGCCAAGATCTGCGCATGACTCGCCCGCTCGTCGGCGACGCACGCATTGGCGATCAAAAGCCAGAAAGTGATGAACGCGGAGACTCGACTCATTGTTGATTCTTTCGCTGGTTGTTTCGGTTCGTGAGCGGCAAGGCGCTAGCCGCCGGTCTTGAGGAGTCACCGGCGGCTAGCGCCTTGCCGCTCACAACCGGCGTTCCGTGCTCACGCGACTTCGACGACTCGTTGGCCGAGGACTTCCATTCGCGGCGTGACTCCCAGTCCCGGTTCTTTGCTGGCAGACATGAAGCCGTGCTCGCGTTGCGGTGCTCCATCCGCCGTGCTGACGGTGACGTAGCTGTTGAAGTCCGTGCTCGTGAAACGGAACTCTTCGGGAGTGCTGTGAGCCAGATGAGCGATCGCCGCCGTCGTGATGTCGCCGCCCCAACTGTCTTCCAGCGTCATCGCGATTCCCATCGAGACGCACAGATCGCGGGCCTGCTTCGTTTTCGTCAGCCCGCCGAGCTTGCTGATCTTCAAGTTGACGACGTCCATCGCCAGATCAGCTTACGCTCGCAGCAGCATGTCGAGACTGTCGACGTTCTCATCCAACACAAAGGGATGATCGGTGTGACGTCGCACGGCAAGACACTCTTCGTAAGTAAGGCACGGTTGCTCGATGTAGACATCGACGTCGCGAACCGCGCGGACAACGCGCATCGCCTCGTGCTGAGTCCAGCCGGTGTTCGCGTCAGCCACGAGCCGATCGGTGGGGAGCAGCATCGCGCGGACGGCTCGGATGCGTTCGATGTCCGTGTCCGGATCGCCGCCGACCTTCAGTTGAAACCGGGTGTAACCGGCGGCTCGATAACCGGCGACCTTCCGCGCCATCTCGTCGGGCGACTCTTGCGAGATGGCTCGATAAAGCCGCACGCTCTCGCCGAAGCGACCGCCCATCAGCACGCAAACCGGCAAGCCCGTCACTTTGCCGAGAATATCCCAGCACGCGATGTCGATCCCCGACTTCACATACGGATGCCCCTTGAGCGCCGCGTCCATCCGCTGATTCAACTTCGCCAACTCACGCGGATCGCAGCCGATGAGATGCGGTGCGAGTTCACGCAGACCCGCGCGCACCCCCTCGGCATAGGCCGGCAGATAGAACGGTCCGAGCGGACAGACCTCGCCGTAGCCGGTGAGGCCGGCGTCGGTCTCGACACCGACGATCGTGCTGTCGAACACCGTCACCGACTTCCCGCCGGACCACTTGTAGGTGGTCTCGTGCAACGGGAGTTCGACCCGGTACGCCAGGATGCGGGTGATCTTCATCGCGGAGTTGCTCCGGGGGCGTCCCAAACGTCCGTCATTAGCTGGTAGACCGCCGGTTCAGACTCCTTCAACTCGGC
>JANNDA010000255.1:0-17056 GCA_031387195.1 Planctomyces sp.
CTAACCCGATGCGTCAGCGAGGGCGGACGCTTCAAATGATGCTGAACCCGAAGTTCCGTGAAGCGCTCGCCCTCGCTGACGCTTCGGGTTATTTGCACCGAATAGCACTGGAGCGCTGCGATGATTGAACGAGACCTAGTGACTCGCCGACAGATTCTGGCTCGGATGGGAAGCGGCTTCGGGCTGCTCGGCTTGGCGGGCGTGATGTCCGACGGCGGACTTGTCGGCAATGCGGTGGCGGCTTCGGGTGCCGTCAGTCCGCTGGCACCGAAGGCTCCGCATTTCGCACCGCGAGCGAAGCATGTCATCTTCCTCTTTATGAATGGTGGGCCGTCGCACGTCGATACGTTCGATGAAAAGCCGGCGCTCACGCAGTACGCCGGGCAGCAGCCGGAAGAGTTGATCAAGAATTATCAGCGGTCGGTCGGCAAGTTGTTTCCGTCGCCATTCAAATTTCAGAAGCATGGCGAGTGCGGCACCAACGTCAGCGAGCTTTATCCGCACGTCGCGGGGGTCATCGACGACATCTGTGTGATCAAGTCGATGCACACGGACATTCCGAACCATGAGCCGGGCCTGCTGATCATGAACTCGGGGAACTCGCAGCCGACGCGACCGAGTTTGGGATCGTGGCTCAGCTACGGCTTGGGGACGGAGAACCAAAACCTCCCCGGCTACGTCGTGCTCTGTCCCGGCAAGCCGGTCGTCGGGCCGCAGTTGTGGAGCAACAGTTTTCTCCCTGGCATCTTTCAGGGTTGTCACATCAACAACAGCAAGCTTGACCCGCAGAGCGTCATTCAACACGCTCACAATGTGTACTTGCCTCCCGCCGTTCAACGCCGGCAATTGGATCTGCTGCAAAGTCTGAATCGCGAACACTTCGAGACACGCGCGGCGGACAATCAATTGGAAGCTCGCATCGAATCGCTGGAGATGGCGTTCCGCCTGCAATTCGCCGCTCAGGAAGTGTTCGATCTGAACCGCGAATCACAGCCGACTCGCGAGCTGTACGGCTCAGGACAATTCGCTGATGGCTGCTTGATCGCTCGGCGGTTGGTCGAACGCGGCGTCCGCATGGTGCAGCTCTACTACGGCGGCGGTCAGCCTTGGGACGATCACGGCGACATCCACAATCATGTCAATCACGCCAAGCAAAGCGATCAGGCGATCGCCGCGTTGATCAAGGATCTGAAGAGCCGCGGCCTGTTCGACGAGACACTGATCGTCTGGGGTGGCGAGTTCGGCCGGACTCCGTGGTCACAGGGCGCGAAGGGTCGAGATCATCACAGCCGAGGCTTCACGATGTGGCTCGCCGGCGGCGGCGTGAAAGGTGGTCTCGCCTACGGCAACACCGATCAATTCGGCAACATGGCCGCCGAGAACCCGGTCCACGTCCATGACCTGCATGCCACGATCCTGCACTTGATGGGCCTGGACCACGAACGCCTGACGTATCGCTACAGCGGCCGCGATTTCCGACTGACTGACGTGCATGGCCATGTCGTCAATGACATCATTGCATAGCGGCACGACGATGAATGCTAAGCAGACCTGCAAAATTGGAGGGCAGGTGAACCAGAGGACGTCAGCCCCCGGACATCGGTGATGCCGTCCGGGGGCTGACGTCCTCCGGCTCGCTTGCACCGTTTTCTCTGACGATCGACATCAACCTTGTGGAAAGACACCGTTGATGACAGCAAACTTCGGAACGAACTGGTAAAGTTCTTCCGCCAACAATCCTCAGCCGAACCATTCATCCATGATTAAAGCAGTCGTCTTCGACCTCGACGGTCTGATGTTCAATACCGAAGAAATTTTTCACGGAGCTGGTGTCGAGTTGATGCGGCGGCGCGGGAAAGAAATGACTTCGGAGTTCTTCACGCTCATCATGGGCCGCCGCGCGGAGGAAGGTTATCCGTTGCTCGTGGAAGCGGCTGAGTTGGCCGATGATCCGATTGAGTTGTGGATGGAATCGAAGCAGCTCTTTCTGGATTTGCTCGATCAGCACCTGGCTCCGATGCCCGGTCTGTTCGAGTTGCTGGACCACATCGAACGCAGCGGTCTGCCGAAGGGGGTCGCCACTTCGTCCGATCGACAGTATTTGCATCGCATCCTGGGTCGGTTTGAGATTCTCGATCGGTTCCACATGACGCTGACCGCCGAAGACGTCACGAAAGGGAAACCTGATCCGGAAATTTACTTGAAGGCGGCTCATCGTCTCGACATTGAACCGCACGAGATGATGGTGCTCGAAGACAGTTACAACGGGACGAAAGCCGCCGCCGCCGCTGGGGCCTACATCATCTCGGTCCCGCATCAACACAGTCGGTCTCAAGATTTCAGCAAGGCGCGTCACGTCGCCAGCAGCTTGATTGATCCCGTAGTGCTCGCCATGCTCCGCGCCACCTAAAAGGAACCTCGCATGCCCAATTCCGACGAGAGTCTCATCGCCGTCTTCGTGGATTTTGAAAACCTCGCGATCGGCGTGAGGGACATGCACCAAGGGGAGTTCAAAATCAATTTGGTGCTGAAGCGATTGCTGGAAAAAGGGCGTATCGTTTTCAAACGCGCGTACTGCGATTGGACCAACTACGGCACTTCCGTCCGCGAATTTCACTCGCAAGGAATCGAACTCATCGACGTGCCGCACACGCGAATGAGTGGCAAGAACAGCGCAGACATTCGCATGGTGGTCGATGCGCTTGACCTGTGTTACTCCAAGTCGCACATCGACGCCTTCGCGCTGCTGTCGGGCGACAGCGATTTTTCGCCGCTTGTCTCCAAGCTGAAAGAAAACAATAAGCGGGTCATCGGTTGCGGCGTGAAGAGCTCCACGTCCGATCTACTGATCGCGAACTGTGACGAATTCATTTACTACGATGACTTGCTGCGAGCCGTGCAGAAGGCGAAGGCCGCTCGCCCACCGAAGCCGAAAGTCGCGGAGAAGGACAAGGACAAAGAAAAGGACAAAGAAGCTGACAAAAAGGTGGAAGCGATCGAGAAGCTGGTCGAGATCGTCCGCTCCCTGCAAGAAGACTACGAAACGCTGTGGGGCTCGCAGGTCAAACAGACGATCCGCCGTGTGCATCCAGGCTTCAATGAGGCGTATTACGGCTACAAGAGTTTCACCGATCTCATCAAGCACGGTGCCGAGCAGGGCCTGCTGCAGCTCGAATACGACGAGTCACGCGGCAACTACAAAGTCCGGCTGAAGGACGAGTAACGCTCAAGGGAAATCAGCACGACGCGCCAGCGAGTGGTTGTCGGCTGGACCACTCGCTGGCGCGTCGTGCTTGTTAGGCGGTCAGAAATGATCGCGGCCTACTCCGCCGAAATGCCCGTGAAGTAATTCGGCTCGTTGCCTGGACGCCACTTGATATTGCAGCCAATGCTCGCACGCTGCTCGGCGATAGCTTGGCCAGCCAGGACGGCATCACAAGCGGCCCGCAGATGAGAACCAGTGACTGGGATTCCATTGGACGGGCGACTGTCGTCGAACTGGCCGCGATAGACCAGTTGCTTGTTGCCGTCAAACAGGAACAAGTCCGGAGTACAGGCCGCTCGATACGCTTTCGCGGTCGCCTGCGTCTCGTCGAACAAATACGGGAAGCTGTAACCCGCCGACTCCACTTCCGCTTTCATCTTTTCCGGTGAGTCCGACGGGTGGGCCGCAACGTCATTCGAGTTAATCGCCACGACGGCGATCCCTTTCGCCTGATACTCGCGAGCGAACTTGGCGAACTCCGCCCGAATGTGAATCACGAACGGGCAGTGATTACAGATGAACGCGACCAGGAGTCCTTTCACATTCGGAAAATCCTTCAGTGACATCAGCCGTCCATCGACGTTCGGCAGCGAGAAGTCCGGAGCCAGCGTTCCCAGTGGGAGCATCGTCGAAGCAGTTTTGACCATGATTTACACCTTGTGAAAAGCAAGTTGTGTCGAAAGAGAAGCTGACCGACATTGTTGTTCAAAACTTTGACAGCAGCGGTTCAATGAGTTCTGACGGCAGGAAGGACTTGAGCTGCTCCGCAGTGTTCCTTCCGCCGAGGTGAGCAATTTGTTTGATGAGGCTGCTGGAGATGTGCGAGTATTTTTCGCTGGCCATCAGGAAGACGGTCTCGATCGCCGGATCGAGGGCTCGGTTGGCGAGCGTCATTGTGAATTCGGTTTCGATGTCGGTCAGAGTTCGCACGCCGCGCAGCATCACGGCCGCGTTGCAGGAGCGGACGAAGTTCACCGTCAGTCCCTCGAAACATTGCACGGCAACGTTTTTCAGCGGAGCAACCACGTGTTGGATCGTTGCCAGCCGTTCTTCCGGAGTGAAGAGCGGACGCTTCTCCGGATTGATTCCGATTCCGACCGTGAGACGATCGAACAGCGCCGAGCCGCGGCGAATGATGTCGAGATGTCCGAGCGTCAAAGGGTCAAAGCTTCCCGCGTAGACTGCGTGATGCGGACTCAACTCAGACATGATCGGCCCTTCGTAAGCAGACTGAAATCAGGTCGGCTCAGCTTATCGAAACCGCGAGTGGCAAGCGAAGTCACGGGTATCAAAAGCAACAGGCCGAGCAATTCGTGCTCGGCCTGTTGGCTTTTGTTTTGTTCTGCGAGTTTCAGTGGCCTGAACGTTCGCCGTTCAAAACTGATCGGATCGGCTTACTTGCCCTTTTTCGCGACGGTCTTCTTGCCGGCAGCGACCTTGGTGGACTTCTTCGCGGGGGCAGCCTTCTTGGTTGTTGTCGCCATCTTCAGGAACTCCTTTTGTTAGGGTGCCGGGAACTGTTTGCCGCAACTCTGGCACCCAGATTGGAGGTGCGGCCTTCAGGATTCACTCCGTTGATCCGTTCGATCCCGACTGATGACTTAACTGGTGTTGTCGTTCTGCGAGTAGACGACCACTTGGGTTGATTCGTCTGAGGTCGGCTTGTATGGGCTTTGGAAAATCTCGTCAATCCCATCTTCTTATTTGGCAAGCCGTTGTCGAATCACAGTCGGGCGCAACCTGTTTTTGAATGTCCCACAGTTTTCGACGTAAAGCTGTAGCGGTCATGAGCGGAATTCCGGCAGTTGCGATTTTTCTGCCCGAACAATCCCGACCCCGAAAAACCGACGCGGGCGACTTCGTCTCGCGAGTCGAAAAGGTCGTCGAACTTTTTCAAGATCGACCCGGTTACATACTTCCCGCCGCGTTCTTTGTGCGCGAGAATCATCTGCCGTTTGAAACCTCGATTTGTCCCGCTTTTGAAAGTCTTGTTGATGTTTGAGCAAGTTACTGCCGCTCCACCAGATTCGATTTTGGGTTTGACCGAAGCTTTCAAAAAAGACCCGCGACCGGAGAAGTTCAACCTGAGCGTCGGCGTTTTCAAAGACGACAAAGGTCGCACTCCCGTTTTGAAGTGCGTGAAAGAGGCTGAGCGACGTTTGCTAGAGAGTGAGTCGTCGAAGACGTACCTCAGTATCGAAGGTTCCCCCGAATACGGCCGCGCGGTGCGCGAGTTGATGTTCGCAGCCGAGCACGAAATCGTCCGCTCGAACCGAGCCTGTACGGCACATTGCCCCGGTGGAACTGGCGCGTTGCGAGTCGCTGCGGACTTCGTCAAGAAGATGTTCCCGACAGCGACCGCATGGTTCAGCACGCCAACGTGGCCGAATCATCAAGGGATTTTCAAATCGGCCGGTCTCGCAGTTGCCAGCTATCCGTACTTCGACGCCGCGAAGAACAGTCTCGATCTCAGTGGCATGATCAGCGCGTTAAACATGGTCGCGGCTGGTGACGTTGTTGTCTTGCATGGTTGCTGTCACAACCCCAGCGGCGTTGATCCGACGCCTGAGCAGTGGGTTCAAATCGCTGATGTCGTCTTGGGACGCGGTGCATTGCCGTTACTGGATTTCGCCTATCAAGGATTCGGTCGAGGACTGAAAGAAGACTCGGTCGGCCTGCTGACGTTGGCTCGACCCGGTGCTGAGATGCTCGTAGCCAGTTCGTTCTCGAAAAACTTTGGCTTGTACAACGAACGAGTTGGAGCACTCACGCTGGTGGCGAAAGATGCGACGATCGCCGAGACCGCACTCAGTCAGATCAAGACCTGTATCCGCACGAACTATTCAAACCCGCCCTCACACGGCGGCGCGATCGTGGCGACAGTGCTCAATGATTCCACGTTGCGGCAGCAATGGGATGCCGAGTTGGCCGAGATGCGCAACCGGATCAACGGCATGCGCGCGCTGTTTCAAGAGGTAATGGAAAGCCGAAACACCGGACGCGATTGGTCGTTCATCACACAGCAGACGGGGATGTTTTCGTTCTCCGGATTGAAGGCGGACCAAGTCGATATCCTGCGTGATAAGTTTGCGATCTACATCGTGCGCGACGGTCGGATCAACGTCGCAGGGATGTCGTCCGCAACAATGGACCGACTTTGTGATGCCATCGTGTCTGTCTTGTGATTCGTACCTGAACCGCACGCAGACGGTTTGCTGCGCAGCCGCCGACTGAACTGACTGGAAAGGGCCGACCATGAATCGCTGGTTGATTGCGAGTGTCGCCCTCAGTGTTGGAATCGCGGTCGCTTGCGGTGCAAGTGCCGCGTCAGCGTTGTCGGCGGAAGAGGCCACGTCTGCCCCGACCGCGGTCGTTCCTGTTGCCGGCACGCCAACGGTTCGCGAATCGGAAACAACCAAATCGCCCAGTATTGCGCTACGTTCTGGGCCGCTGGTGGGAAAAGAGATTCCGTCGTTCTTCGTGCGTGCGATCACCGGCCCGCAGATGAATCGGTCGGTCTGCTTTGTCTGCCGTAACGGTGATCGACCGGTGGTGATGGTTGTCTTGCGACGGTTGGAGACCGGCACATCGACGGTTCTGAAAGCGGTTGACGAACTGATTGATCGTCGTCGAGCGGACGGGTTGCGTGCGTTTGCGGTGATGCTCAGCGATGAGCCGTCGAAGGTGGCCCCGCATCTGCAGACCGTCTCGTTCGATGAGAAGCTCAACATGCCGCTGAGCGTCGGTCCGGAGTCGTTGGGCGACCGAGAGACGTTGTGTATCGACCCCGCCGCGAGCGCAACGATCGTCGTTTATCGCCAACGCAAAATCACTTGGACCGCCGCACTTCGCTCCGCCGATTTGCGAGACGAGGCCGTTCGCACCCGCCGCACGCGCGAGATCGTCGAACAGACCGAGCGGTTCCTCAGCGACGAGAAGTGAACTGTCGCACGGTCAGGTGCCTGACCCCGTCGATATCGGCATTGAAGTCGTCTCTACGAAATTTCAACCGATTCCAAAAAGCTGTTGACCAACCGCAGGCACGTTTCTGTCTGCAACCAGTGGATGAGATGCCCGGCTTTCTGCAGTCGCACGCGAGCACAATCGGGCATCAGCCGTTCGGCTTCGGCGGCATCATCATCGGTCAGCATCCCGCCCATCGCGGTATCCGCCTGCAAAAGTAACGCCGGACAGGCGACGTGCGATAACACGGTCGCCCAATCGAAGCCGTCGAGCCAGCGTCCCGCAACAATCGGCGAAAGCACATCGCGATCCAGTTGCTTCAAACAGCGGGCCGTGAAACGCAGCGAGGCCATATCGCGCGTATCTCCCAATCGGACGGAACCCGCTTTGCTGGGAGTGGTCAACGAGATCTCGGCCAGTTGCCGCGCGAGCGTTCCGACCGGCAACGTCGAACCGGTGAACGGCAACACTCCGCTGAAATAGCTCAACAGCGCCGACTGGCCGATCTTCGAACCCATCGTTCCGAACGGCGGGTCTTCCAGCACGACACCTTTGACCTGTTGATGCAACTCCGCTGCGACACCGGCCGCGACCATCGCGCCGAGCGAGTGACCATACAAGACCACCGGGCCTTGCACCTGATTCTGCACGAACGCGACTGCATCGCGCACGTAGTCTTTCACCAAGTACGCAGCGGGCGTTCGCGACGACAGCCCGTGCCCGCGATGCTCCAGTACATGCACATGCCAGCGAGTGCTCAGCGTCGAAATCAGCGGCACAAAGCACTGCCAGCACCGCGTGACCCCATGAAAGAACACCAACGCCGGCCCGTTCCGCGGCCCAGTGGCAAAGTTCAAACTGACTCGGTCATGATGAAAGAGTTGTTCGTTGAGCATCGTTAGTCCCAGCACTTAGAACGGCCACGCATCACCGAGTGCGTCCCGTTGAATCGCGGTCAGTCGAATGATGCTCTGTTCCGCGAGGGCCAGTTGGGCGTCGAGCAGTTTGCGGTTGAATGGTATTCCTTCGGCGGTTCCTTGGACTTCGACGAATTCGCCGCCGCCGGTCATGACGACGTTCATATCGACTTCAGCACTGGAGTCTTCGACGTAATCCAGATCGGAGACGACTTGACCATTCACGATGCCGACGCTGATCGCCGCGATGCTGCTCTTGAGCACCGGCCGGTCGGTCGGCAGGGTGGCTTTGATCGCAGCCAACGCATCGACCAATGCGATGAACCCGCCGGTGATGCTCAGCGTCCGCGTGCCGCCATCGGCTTCGAGCACATCGCAGTCGATCGTGATCATTCGCGGGCCGAGCGCGGCCATATCGACGATCGCTCGCAAGCTACGGCCAATCAGACGTTGAATCTCGTTCGTCCGGCCATCGACTTTGTTGCGTTCGCGCTGCTTGCGCGGAGAAGTGCTGCCGGGGAGCATGTTGTACTCGGCTGTGACCCAGCCGGAGGGATTCGGATTCTTTTTCATCCAGGGCGGCAGATCTTCGTCCACGCTGGCCGTACAGAGCACGGTCGTCTTCCCGGCCTTGATGAGTACGCTGCCGGGAACTGCTCCCGTGAAGTGTCGTTGCACAGTGATGGGGCGAAGTTCGTCGTGTTGGCGTCCGTCGTGGCGGGGAGTTGTCATTGGTCAGTAGTCCGTCGTTATTTGTTAGTGGTCAGTCTTCGATCAGGCGACCCCACTGAGCTTGCCTCAGTGAATTCAGGGCTTTTGCACTACGCCGTTGAGTGAATCCGCTCGTAGTGCAAAGGCCCGATTCCACCGGGGCAAGCTCGGTCGGGTGAGTGCGACATCGTTTGATGGAGGGTTAGTGGTTGAAAGTCATCACGCGTATTCAGAGAAAAAAAGTCACAGTGCAAACGGCTTGTTGCTCATGGCGATCACGAGGAACCGTTCGATCTCATCGGCTCCACCATCCCACACTTGAGAGGCGAGACGACGCAACGAATCGCGGTTGATGAGATCGAAATTCGCTCGAACCATACGGCGGAAGTCCACGGCGTCTTGTTCCTTTCGCTCGAAACGCCGCATCACGGAAACCATTGCTGCGAACTTCGCCACGATGGCCGCGTCCAACGTTGGAATCCGGTGCTTGGTCGTCTTCTCTGTGATCACGTAGTCCTTCAGGATTGTCTGTTGAAATTCGGCCCACGGCAGCATGATGTCGATCGTCGGTCGCGGGTTTCCTTTCAGGTCGGGATCGTTCGGATCTTTGAAGCGAACCACTTCGGAATACGTTTCGACGATCAGCGTGGGCCAAGCGTCTTGAATGGCCTTCACGGCTCGTTTGCGTTCGCTGGCGGCGACCATGATGTCAACATCTTGAGTCGCTCGCGGTTCGGGCAAGTAGCCGACGTAACCGTGCAGTCCCATCAGCACCCACTTCTTCACGCCCGCCTTGACCAACACATCGATGACCGGTTGCGGAGTGATGTCCATTGCCAGTTTCCTGTGGAGTTCGCGGTACTGCCGAATCAAGCGGCTGCTGGTCCGCACGCCGTACTCGTGGCCTGATGCGGCGGTCGGATCTCCCCAGTCCATTTCACGCGGCCCGTCGTGCTTCGCGATCGCGGCATTGCGGCGAGCAATCCACTCCGGCGACGAGATGTCCGGCAGCATTTTCGGTTTCGCTTTCGCAGGTCGCTTCGCCGCGGGCGGTTTGACGGTTCGGGCCATGAGGACAAACTTCTGGGCTGGGAAACTAGCACGACGCGCAAGCGAGTGGTCGAGTTTGAACCACTCGCTTGCGCGTCGTGCTAGCATGAAATGTCGTTTTGTTGTCTAACGCAGCAGCCAAACCAGCAGACCTTTCGCGAGGTGCATCCGGTTTTCGGCTTGTTGGAAGACGATGCTGTTTGGTCCGTCGATGACGTCGTCGGTGACTTCTTTGCCTCGGCGAGCTGGGAGGTCGTGCATGAAGAGGCAACCCGACGGAGCCTTTGCCATCAGCTTCGCGTTGACTTGGTACGGAGCGAAAATGCGATTGCGTTTGTCCGCTTCGGACTCTTGCCCCATGCTGGCCCAGACGTCGGTGTAAACGACATCAGCATTCGCGACGGCGGCGGCCGGGTCGGACGTTTGACTGATGTCGCTGTGAGGAAAGCTCAAGCGGATCGCTTGCAGCAAGTCTTCATCAAGCTCGAAGTCGCGCGGAGCACACACGGTCATCGACATGCCCAGCATCGACGTGATCATGGCCAGCGAATTGGCCACATTGTTGCCGTCACCGACGAAGACCAGCCGTTTGCCTTTGACGTCGCCCCAGACTTCTTGCAGAGTGAGGATGTCGGTCAATGCTTGGCAGGGATGATCGTCGTCCGACAGGCCGTTGATGATCGGGCATTTGGAGAAGCTGGCGAAATCCTCAATCAGCTTCTGCGAGAAAGTCCGCAGCACGACCGCGTCGGAGTAGGCACTGATGACTCGCGCGACATCTGCCAGCGATTCGCGGCCGTTGAGTCCTGCATCTTGGCCGCTCAGGAACAAGCCGGTTCCGCCAAGCTGAGCCATCGCCGCGTCAAAACTGACTCGCGTGCGCAGCGACGGTTTCTCGAAGACTTGCGTCAGATACCGACCTTGCAGCAGAGCAGGACGCTCGCCCAGTTTCCATCCGGCCTTGAGGTCGTGCGACAGCTTGAGGATTTCGTGGACTTCGTCCACGGTCAGATTCAGTAAGGAAATGAGATGCTTCATGGTTGTTCTTTGTAGCCACGGGCGGCTTGCCTGTGGACGACAGGCGAGCCGCCTGTCGCTACGGCTAAGTTTCGTTGGCCATTTCTCGCACGACGGTTGCGAGGATGTCGCACGCTTCATCGACTTGCTCTGGCGTGACATTCAATGCCGGCAGCAAGCGGATGACGGTGTCGTGAGTGGCGTTAATCAGTAGGCCGCGTTCCATGCACTTCGCGACGGCCGGTGTGGACGGGATGCTCAGCTCGATGCCGATCATCATGCCCTTGATACGCAGTTCGGAAATAATTGGCAGCTCGGCTTTGAGTTTTTCCAAATGAGTGCGGAAGCGGTCGGACATCGCGTGGCAGTTCGCCAGCAAGCCGTCTTCCTCAATCGTTTGAATCGTGGCAATCCCCGCTGCCATCGCCAGTGGGTTGCCTCCGAACGTGCTCGCGTGCATGCCGGGTCGCAGATCAGGAGCGAGTTCGTTCTTGCACAACATCGCACCGGCTGCGACACCGCCGGCAACACCTTTCGCCAGCGTCATCACATCCGGCTGCACTCCGAATTGTTGATAACCGAACCACGTTCCCGTGCGGCCCATGCAAGTTTGAACTTCGTCGAAGATCAACAAGCAGCCGTTTTCGTCAGCCAGTTTCCGCAGACCTTGTAGGAAGCCATCGCTTGGAATGTTGATGCCCCCTTCACCCTGAATTGGTTCGATGAGGATTGCACATGTCTCGCGGTCGAGCAGCTTTTCGACCGACTCCAAATCGTTGTGCTGCGCGTAGCGGAATCCCGCCAGCAGCGGGCCGAGCCCTTCGTGGTACTTGGGTTGAGCCGTCGCCGTGACCGTCGCAAAGGTCCGGCCATGAAAGCTGTTCTCGAAGCTGATCACCTTGTAGCGGCCGTCGCGAGAGTGTAGCCGAGCCAGCTTGATCGCCGCCTCATTCGCTTCCGCTCCGCTGTTGCAGAAAAACGCCTTACCGAAGCCGCGCGTCGAGAGCATCTCCGCGAAGTCGCCTTGAGCCTCGGTGTACCACGTATTCGGGATATGGATCAGCCGTGTGACCTGATCTTGGATGGCCTTCACCACTCGCGGCGGACAGTGACCGAGAATGTTGCAGCCCCAACCGGGAAACAGATCGAGATACCGCTTCCCCTCGGCGTCCCAAACATACGACCCTTCGCCACGCACGAGGCTAATCGGATAGCGGCGATAGTTCGGAATCACGAACTTGTCGAACTGCTGAATCGTTTGAGAACTGCTTCGCATTGCGGCCGAGTCCACGGGAAACCTCTTTCAACAAAATGACCAATCGCCAAAGACACTCTCACGCCCCACCGAGCTTGTCTCGGTGGATCAGGGCTTCCGCACTACAAGAAGTCCATCTTCGCGTAGTGCAAAAGCCCGCGAGCCACTGAGGCAAGCTCAGTGGGGTCGCATGATTCTTAACTCAAGCTACAAAACGATCTCCGTGCCGACACCCGTGTCGGAGTAAATCTCCAGCATCACGGAATGCGGCATGCGACCATCGACGATGTGAACCTTACCGACCCCCGCCCCCAGAGCTTCCAACGCGGCATCGACTTTCGGCACCATGCCCGCGTCGATGATGCCGTCACGGATCAATTCCCGGCAGCGCGCAGCGGTCAGGTGCGATTGCAGCGTCGCCGGATTTTTCCGATCCAGGAAGATCCCCGGAACGTCGCTGACAAAGATCAGTTTCTCCGCCTTCAGAATCCGAGCGATCGCCGCCGCCGCCGTGTCGGCATTCACGTTGAGCATCTGCCCGGTCGAGTCCAACGCGACCGATGGCACAACGGGAATCATCCCCGCCGCGCAAACGTCTTCGAGAAATCCTCGGTCGATGTCCACGACCTCGCCGACAAACCCCAGGTCGATCGGCTCCCCATCTGGTCCCGGCAACGCCAGCTTCTTGCCGATGAGGCAATTCTGCGATCGAAAGCTCAACCCGATCGCGTTGCCACCTTGGCGACGAATTTCTTCGACCAAGCCACCGCAAATATCACCGGCCAAAACCTTGGCGACGATCTCCAGCGTTTCGGCATCGGTGTATCGTCGGCCTTGCACCTTGTGCGGCGTGATGCCGGCTGCGGCCATCGCCTTGTCGATGTCTTTTCCACCGCCATGCACCAAGATCGGCCGCAGCCCGACCGATTGCAGAAAGATCACGTCGGTCAAAAAACTGCGAACGGCCTCGCGTTCTTCGAGTGCGCTGCCGCCGAGCTTGATCACGACATGCCTCCCACGGAATCGGCGAATCCAAGCCAATGCCTCGATGAGCACATCTGCTTTTCGAATCGCTTCGTCCACGAGAAATCCCCTGTTTTGGCCGGAAGAAAGCGGGCGATTGTGATGCTGCGGCGGAAGGGTGTCAATCAGCCGTGCGAGTGACGGTTCTCTTGGAGAGACGCGGCGGATAGCCTTCGCCCTCGCTGACGCTTCGGGTTACTTTCAGTTCAACGAACTTCTCTCATGACCGCGACCGAAGACTATCTCAAGCCAGAAGTGATCCGCACGGTGGCGAGGCTCGATTTACGAGCGAAGTTCATCGTCGAGGGGTTTCTGTCGGGCTTACACAAGTCGCCGTTTCAGGGATTCTCGGTCGAGTTCTCTGAGCATCGCCGGTACTCACAGGGGGACGACCCCAAGGACATCGACTGGCTGGTCTATGCCAAGACCGACCGTTACTACGTCAAGAAGTACGAAGCCGAAACCAACATCACCGGCTACCTGCTGATGGACCTCTCCGCCAGCATGGCCTACACGTACCGGCAGGAGTTGACGAAGCTCGATTACTCGATCTGCCTGGCGGCCGCGCTGGCCTATTTGATGATTCATCAACAAGACCCGGTCGGCCTGATCACGTTCGATGACAAACTGCGGCACAGCTTGCCCGCTCACAGCAAGCGGACGCAGTTGGGCAACATCCTGGCGTTGCTCGCTCAATCGAAACCGGGCGGACAGACGGAGATCGCCACGAACCTCCGCCGCGTTGCCGCGATGATCCGGCAACGCAGCCTGATGATGATTTTCTCTGATCTGCTCGTCGATCCCGAACCGGTCATTCAGAGCCTGCAACGTCTGCGGCACGGCGGCCACGACGTCATCCTATTCCATGTGCTCGACGAGGCCGAGGCGACGTTTCCGTTCAACGGCATGGTCGATTTGACCGATCCGGAAAGCGGCTCAAACCAACTCGTTGACGCCGACGGCACGCGAGCCGACTATCTCGAAGCGGTCAACGAATTGTGCGGTCAGTACCGCAAAGAGTGCCTGTCGATGGGAGCCGATTACGTTCGACTCGATACGTCGATGCCGTTCGGGAAGGCGTTGCTGGAATACTTGTCACAACGGAAGGCGAGGTTTTGAGTCGCATCGAGATTCGGAAAATGTCTCACGTCGTTCGCCTTGAACTGACCAATGATTACCGCTTGGATGGATGAGACTCGGGCACCGGAGTGAGTTTCTGGTCGTCAGCTCGAACTTCAATTTCACCTTCGGCGATCACCGTTGAATCTGGTTCGTTTTCTGGCAACGCCGTTCCGTCGTCGCGCAAGACCCGGTAAATCTTAACGGCGACTCGATGCCGCCCCGGTTCCTGAGGACTGGGCACATTTATTCCGAAAACGGCCAGATCGCCTTGGAGTTGACAATATCCAACGCCACTGGACGTCATGAGGGTGCCCTGTGCAATGCTACGAGTACATTCCACAACGACATGATGGGTCCGAACAATTTGGGATTGTCCACGGATTTGTCCGCGGAATGTAAACACTTCCGTGTTTTGGGCAGTAAGCAACTTTTCAAAACGGATGGGTTTAGCCTCCTCAGTGACGACATACTCACCGACTTCGATATCGGTCTTTGGCACATGTGCCAAAGGATCTTCGTACTTTACCTTCATGTTGTTGTAGCCTCCCACGGGTGCCGGCCCCGTATCAACGGCACCGCCGCACCCGGAGAGGAATACAGCCATCACTAGAAATCGTGAAAACAGACAGCGCATGATGGTCCTATTTACGACTTAAAACACACCTTGATCGTTGCGGTAGCCAGCACCACCAGGCGGCACTGTCGCAGGGTTGTCGTTGACCCTCACGAAATGATTCTTGACCAACATCGGCGGTGGCCCTGCATTCGTAGGGTCCTTTTTCCAACGATAACAAAGGCAAAGAAATGCCCATGGTGGTGTAACGACGGCCGACCACGTGCTAGGACCGGCGACAGGGCCCATGGTCATCACGTTACTGTAGTTCTCGACGATCTCGGTAATTCCATCGTAATAACCGAAGTTCACTCTGACCCCTGTTGCGCCGCCGGCGGTCGTGGTGCCAAAGGCTGTCACGTTCCCTGCTGAAGACCAGATTGTTCCTGCGGCAGGAGCCCCAAAAGTGAATGTGGACGCCTCCACCGACGGACATAACATCAAAATAGAGACCACAACGACGAACAACTTTCGGCACATAGAAATCCTCTCTTTCTGCTTATGGCCCACGCGAGCCGAAGTCACGCCAAACCTGACGATCGACCGCACTAGCGATAAATCGGACGTGACCATCGCCGAACAGCGATTGAACTCCGCCCGCATGAGCACTTGCTGCTGTGTGAGAACCCGAAAAATACCCGCCGCCGTTCAGGCAGCTTGGCCGATTCGGCGGCGATGCGTGGTTATAGCCTGCGCGTCCCGGTGCCCCATTGTACCACGGGGCACCGCGATTACCCGCATCGCCGTCGTAGCCGAACGATGCTGGTTCCAGTGGAAGCTGTTCGCAGAACTGGACACAGAGCGTCAAGGTCTACGAAAGTCACCGGCGTACTCCAAAGGACACGTAGTCGATGCCATGTCCCGTCTGCGTGCAGAATCTCAGACATCGCAATCGTTGCGGACAAGCCATCACGAATCTGCGCCGACGACGTGAGATTCGGGTCGTCACCATGACCGAGGGCAAAGAATCCGTTCCATTGCGAGGCGAGTAGCAACCCTGTCCCATAGCTACCGCCGTAACTGGTCGTGGCATCGTCACCCAGCATGCCCGACGCAGGATCGGTGGGACACAGAAAACCCGGTAAGAGTAACGGCCGAATGCGGCCAGTACGTGCTGCATCCGTCGTTGCAGAATAGTCAATGCTCTTCAACACGGATGACTGATCGAGGTACGGCAGCAAACAAATTCTCAATGCGCCAAGCGAAGGATAGACGCGATGGTCGGATTCATAATTCGTGATCGCCAATCCGAATTGCTTGAGATGGCTCGCACAAGTGCTGCGTCGGGCGGCTTCCCGCGATGCTTGAACCGCCGGTAGCAGAAGCGCAAACAGGATCGCCACAATGCCGATGACGACCAGTATTTCCAACAGTGAGAAGCCGCGTCGGACTGACTCATCACCTTTTTCGCGAGAAGCACGTTTCACTCGTATGGCTCGCTCATCCGCTTGAAGACTTGAAGACTTGAAGACTTGAAGACTTGAAGACTTGAAGACTTGAAGACTTGAAGACTTGAAGACTTGTATTTTGTTTTCTATTGATGCGTCAAGTAACCAGACACGGTTTTAATTCAGCCAGCATGCGTGATGGCGGTCTCGAAACAATCAATCGCTGAGTGATCATCTTGCTCGCGACTTCCGGTTTGACCGGGATTCATGTCGTTGGACTCAGTTTGTGATGCTTCGTCAACGAGGCATGAATTAATGACTTCGAGTTTGAGTGAGGCATCGACCACTCTAGTTGCTATGCTGCTAGCAATGTTGTTGAGTCGCAGATTGATGAGGTACCTCAAGAATCAAGAGCGTCAGAATGAGAAGGTAAAGTTGTGAAAACCCACGCTTGGAAGCAATCTCCCATCGAATTATTCCATCACTTTCACCAAGCTTTGACAGTGGCGATTTGCGACCAACTCAATGCAGGCATTCTGCCAAAGGGCTATTACACGCTCATTGAGCAACATGCGGTTCCGACGGAGACGGACGTAATCGTTCACGGAGTCTAAAAACGATCTCGCGTCATTGGGGTTTTTCTGCGATGAGTGGGTGATGTCGTCGGTCGTCACGGAAGAACTGATTGCGAGACAAACGCCTGAAGCGCAGGCGATCATTCGGTTGTTGCTG
>JANNDA010001013.1:0-3055 GCA_031387195.1 Planctomyces sp.
GCAGACCAGTTCGTGCCGCCAACCTTGTTCTTTCACGTTCGGAAACTGGTCGATCACATTCCAAGTCTTTCCGTCATCGCTCGATCTCAATCCCGCACCGCTGATGAAAGTTCCTTTCGGCGTGCGCACGATTGGGACTAAGCCATGCTCGCGACCGTCACCAAACGGCGCGCTTGTCTCGGCCACCGGATCAAAGAGCAGCGTCCGATCGCTGAGTGACATCAACCATTGATTCGGCGACAGTTCGACAAGCGGATGCCGAATGACGCTCATCACCTGCGGATCTCGTGGGAATGGTTTCGGTTCGCTCCAATTCAGCCCGTCGTCGCTGGAGGCCGAGTACAAAACGGAACGCGGTTCCGTTTCGATGGTCTCACCGCTCCAGCGATTCCAAGCATGCAGCAGCCTGCCGTCACGAAGCGTGGTGAGTGAGCCGGGGTAATACGTCTTCTTGACTGTGTGCGTGAACGGTTCCGGCGTGGACCACGACTTTCCGGCATCCGTCGAGCGTGTGATTCGCAGATCGCGGTGATTGATGTGTCCGTAAGTGACCACGATCGTGCCTCGCTGGCTGAGGCATACGGCCGGATGAATATGTCCGTTGACAGGATTTGCGATGCGGATCGGATGCAGGTTTGCGGCTTGCGAAAAAGCGAACAACGGGCTGGCCAACATCACGTAGACGGTCAGCAAACATCGAAGCATGACGGGCTCCTCATCGATATGTTGAACAACGTCGAGCAGGCGGCTCGCCTGTTTTGTCTTCCGATAAAATCACAGGCAAGACGCCTGTATTACGACATTAACAGGCTGAGTCCCAATTCGGATTGACGCGTTATTTGGTAGCGTTACTTGACGCCTCCAGCAATTCCCAGCGAGTGAAAACTTCGGCCAGTTCACGCTCGATGACCTCTAGCCGGTTGCTCGCCGTCGTGATTTCAGATTTTGGCTTTTGATAGAACGACGGAGCGGCCATTGTGGCGTGAAGTGCTCGCTGTTCGATTTCCAACGCCTCGATCCGAGCGGGAAGCGAGGCGAGCTCCTTCTGTTCTTTGAAGCTCAGTTTGCGAGTCCGTCCCTTCGAGTCCGCGTTGAGTTTCGGCGACGACGGTTGCGCTGCGGCCGAGTTTGCGGAATCAGCGGCAAGAGCGGCATCGCGTTGACGAACCCAGTCGTCGTAGCCGCCGTCGTATTCTTTAACGACGCCGTCCCCCTCGAAGACCAGCGTGCTGGCCACGACGTTGTTCAAGAACTCGCGATCGTGGCTGACGAGCAATACGGTGCCGGGATATTCGATGAGCAGGTCTTCGAGCAGTTCCAGCGTTTCGGCGTCGAGATCATTCGTCGGTTCGTCGAGCACCAGCAGGTTGGACGGTTTCGTCATCAGCTTCGCCAGCATCAACCGATTCCGCTCGCCGCCGGACAAGTACCGCACCAGCGTGCGAGCCCGGTCGGGTGAGAACAGGAACTCTTGCAGATAGCCAAGCACATGCCGGTTCTGGCCGTTAATCAACAACTCTTGTTTGCCGTCGCCGACGTTCTCTTGAGCGGTCTTGTTTTCGTCGAGCTGCTCGCGAAGTTGATCGAAGTACGCCACCTCCAGCTTTGTCCCAATCCGCACGGTGCCGGTTGTCGGCGTCAGTTGCCCCAGTAATAAACGGAGCAGCGTGCTCTTGCCGGTCCCGTTGCGACCGATCATCCCGATCTTGTCACCGCGCATGATCAACGTCGAAAACTCGTTGAGGATATTGCGGTTGTTCTCGTCCGCCTCGCCGTAGCGAAAGGTGATCTGCTTCGCCTCGACCACCAGCCGGCCGGAGCGTTCGACTTCCTGAATTTGAATGCGGACATTGCCGACTCGATCCTTGCGCTGACGGCGTTCCTCACGCAACTTTTCGAGTTCACGAATACGAGCCTCGCTGCGAGTCCGCCGTGCTTTCACGCCAGTACGCACCCAGACTTCTTCTTGAGCCAGCTTCTTGTCGAACAATGCTTGCTGCTGAGATTCAACCTCCAGCGCGGACTCTTTGCGGATTAGAAACGTCGTGTAGTCGCATGGCCAATCGAGCAATCGAGCCCGATCGACTTCGATGATCCGCGTCGACATTTTTCGGAGGAAGACCCGATCGTGCGTCACGAAGATCAGCGTCCCGCCGTACCGGACGAGAAATTCTTCGAGCCACGAAACCGCTTCGATATCCAAGTGGTTGGTCGGTTCGTCGAGCAGCAGCAAGTCCGGCTCGCTGACCAGCGCTTGCGCCAGCATCACGCGGCGTTTCATGCCCGAAGAGAGTTCCGCGAACCGCGCGTGCGGATCGAGATTCATCTTCGAGATGATTTGCTCGACTTGTTGTTCGAGCTGCCAAGTCCCTTGCGCGTGCAACTCGGCTTCGACCAGTTCTTGTTCCGCCAAGAGGGCAGGGGAGGGCGCTTCGGAGACTTGCTGATTGAGCGCGAGATACCGCGACAGCACCGCTCCGGCAGGGCCGTGTCCGGTGGCGACGACCTCTTGGACGGAACTGGCCGTTCCACCCGGCACCTCTTGAATCAGTCGTCCGATGCGGACGCCGTTGCCACGAGCGACTTGTCCTTCGTCCGCCGACAGTTCGCCGCTGATCAACTTCATCAGCGTCGATTTACCGCTGCCGTTGCGGCCGACCAAGCCCACTCGCTCCCCGCGTTCGATTTGCAGGGTGACCTTTTCTAAGAGGTACTGCCCGCCGTAACCAAAACTCACCTCTTGCACACTCACCAAAGCCATGAACAACCTCAATCGTTTGAATAGCCAGCGAAACTGCAAAAATAACCCGACGCGATAGCGAGGGCGGGCGGTCCAGAAGTCTCTGAACTCATCGTTTTGTGGAGCGCCCGCCCTCGCTAACGCTTCGGGTTACAGACCAGAACCGCAGGATTAACGCATCACGCTCGGCGATGCGAGGCACCATCGCGGGCGTACGACGCACTTTGCGAATTCAGTGAACGGTCAGGGGTCAGGCACCGCAAAATTCAAAATTGGCGGGACGATGCCAGATTTGTCATCAACGCTTTGTTCCGC
>JANNDA010001018.1:0-1786 GCA_031387195.1 Planctomyces sp.
TGCCTGACCCCGGCTCGCGCCCAAGGCGCGAAAGAGTTGCTCGACCTCATCCGCGTGAAAGCCGCGTGGCGTGGCAAAGCCAGCGGGGAATTTCAGGAGCTCCTGAAGCCGCAAGGTCGGCTGCGAACGTGTGACCTGGGAAGTCGGCGTGTCGTGGGTCAGATCACGCAGCGATTGATGTGCGGCGACGACGGCGAGATATCGCTGAGCTTGGCCGTCCCAGGTTCTGGGAAAGGCGGCATCAGACTCGGCGGCGAGTAATTGTCGCAACAGGCTCGCCGCTTGAGCGGCATCGCAACGCTGCGAGTTCAGCGATTGAGACCACGCGGCCAAATCGGAGCTCGCTCGGCCAGCGGTCGTGGCTAACTCATTCGCCGGTACTGCTCGCAGCCGAAAGTTCTGCATCAGCGTCGTCCATTGACCCAGCGAGGATTGTGCCGCTGAATGATCTTGTCCAAGCAGCGACTTCGATTCACCGGCGATCCACTTGGCTGACGTGATCGACCAGGAGCCCCATTGTGGCTCGCCGATTTTCTTGCCGAGCGAGAGCCGACCGCGCCGACTTTTTTCCGTGAGGTCATGATGGCACGCATGGCAGTCGAACTCGGCGAGATCCGGCGAGACATGATCGGCCTTCGCATTCACGGCGGACTCCGCACGAGCCACGGCGATGTCCGCAATCGCTTTCGCGGATTTCACTTGGCCGAGCATCCAAAGTTTGAGTTCTTGATCGGGCTCACGCTGCAACGCGGCGGACTCATTCCAGTGCTTCGGCATCAACGCCTGATAAGCGGAAAGCTCAAAGCTCAACCGAGGATGTCCGGCGGCGATCAAATCGTGATCGACCGTGGCGTGGGGTGATCCGACATGGCAGGCGACACACGTGTCAGCCCGCGCATCGAGCGATCGCAGATTGCGGAAACCAAACTCGGACTTCTGAGGATCGGACAGTGTTTTCCAGGAGCGTTCGGTGTGCCGCACGATCCACTTTCCAGCGGCACCATGACAACTTTCGCAAGCGACGCCGAACTCGACGGCAAATCGGTCCCCGTGAATCGCCGCCGTCGGACCTGCGTCCATCGAATGACACGCAAGGCAGCGGGCCTCTTGATGAGCGGCAGTGATCCCCAACTTGGTGGCCATCGAACGGGACACGTCCGACAGCAACACGTTGTAAGCACGCCGATGAGCCGCATCGCGAGTTGCCCAGTGTGTGTACTCGCCACCGAGTCCTTCGCGACCCCCATGACAACTGGCGGCCGAGCAGCCGGCGGCTCCCACCAAGACGAATTTCAGCGAAGCGGTTGATCGAGCCTCGCGGATCTTGGCCGTTTCAACAGACGACTCGGCGGCAGTGACGCTGTGACTCAGAGGCGCACGGACTCCGAAAATCGCTAACGCAACGACGACTGCCACGATGCGGAGAACCGGCATCATCAAAACACCTCACGCCACACAGCGGCCCACTGAAAGAAGACGACAGGCTGATTGGATTCAACTCGGTCGAGTCTTATCGAGCGGATGTCCGCTTCTGTTCCAGCCGCCGCGATTCCTCAAAAATCGTGCCGTCTGTGCCGCACAACAGATGAGGCCCTCAAGTTAAGAATCCGCCGAGCGAGTGCCTCGTTCGGTAGAACGGTCAGGGGTCTGGCCCGAATGGCACTGCCGCTTGCGTGAGTTGAAGTTACGTCGAGCAGCCGGTCAAGAGTTTCGCTCGGGCGGCGGCTCGTGGTTGGGTCAGTAAGTCGTGCGTGGTGGGTCGGCGTTTGAGGGCGCGGGGTTCGAG
>JANNDA010001050.1:0-3242 GCA_031387195.1 Planctomyces sp.
GTCGAACATGCTTGTGATTTCTCTGACCCCTCGCTTGCGCGTCGGGCTAGTACGACACGCAGGGCGAGCCATCCGAGAGGAACTCCACCAGCTTCGCTCCGCCGACAATGACGGCTCCGGCGACTAGTTTCTGGTCATCGAGCTTGCGGCGTTTGAAGCAGGGCGAGCAGACATAAATTTTGCCACCGCTCGCCGCGAAGTTCGCCATCAGATCCTTGAGCGGAGCAAAGCCCTCCTCATGGATGTCGTCCGCGTAACCCTGTTGGGAGAGGCGCACCGCTTCGACGCTCAAGAAGACGAGCGTGTCCTTCTCGCTGCCAAGTGCGGCGTTGGCGATGACAAACCCGACCGTGGCTTTGTCGGCGTTGTCTTTGGCGTGAGTGATGCTGACACAGAATTGACCGGCCATGATTCAGTTCTCTTTTCGTTGAATGAAGAAGACCGGGGGCGACATCGCCACCAGACGGTTTTTCGTGACCCGGCACCAAGCCCCGATGTCGATTCGAGCCGCCGGATCGGTGGCCGTCAACTTGAGCACGGCTGCAGGTGGCAGCGCTCGCACCTTCTTGAGTAATTCGAGCACCTAGTCTCCGCAGGCCAAGTCACCTGCGTCCCACTCGGCGTCGGCAGACACAGCGACTGTCGGAAGATTATTTGCATTCGTCGAATTCATGCGAAAGCCTACTTTGGGGCGGTGCGTTCCGCGAGCAGCGTATCGACCGCTTTGTCCAATTCATCGCCCTTCACGTCCTTGAATCGGATCACTCCACGAGCATCGAGGACATAGATGGCGGGCCGCTCGGTGATGTCCCATTTCGTGTGAATCGGCCCATCCGGGCTACCGTCGTCCCACCAGTTTCGCCAGGTGATTTGTTCCTTTTCGAGCGTCTTCTTCAACTCGTCCCGATCCTCGTCGCTATTGATGCCGAGGAAGACGAAGCGTTTTTCTTGCTCTTGCAGACGTTTCACGAGCGACCGCTCGTGCGGGTACATCTCCCGGCAGGGGCCTCACCAATGGCCCCAGAAACTGAGCACCACGACCTTGCCGCGATGATCGCTGAGCTTGAACGTCTTCCCGAAGATGTCTTCCCCAACGATCTCTGGAGTGACTCGGCCGATCGACAAGTGACGGATTCGGAAGAGAGTCTTCTCGGCGATCTCACCGAGCGTGCCGTCAGTCGTTGACACGTCGGCAAACGATTTGAGCATCAACTCGTAGTGTTGCTCGCGCTTCTTTTCCAACTGCTCGCGGTCGAGCGCCTTCAGATGCTTGCCGTAATCCGCGCCGTAGAACTGCATCACACGGTCGGCCGATTCCGGTTCCTTTTTCAATTGGTCAACGACGCTCGCCTGTTGGTCGAGCAGAAAGGCCAATTGCCGACACGCCTGGCCGCGCACTTTTTCATTCCGACTCTTCTCCAGCGTCGTTCGCAGCAACTTCTCGGCCGCGACAGCGGGAGTCCGCGCGACGTGCCGACAAGCCGCAGCGAGTTTTTCATTGTCGAGGTGATCGCGTTCGAGCAGTTCGATCGCGCGAGTCGCTTCGGGACGGCTGCGGAGTTTCGTCAACACCCAGACCAACGCATCGATCGCGACAGGATCGCCGGCGTGTTGCTCGGCCAGTTCGAGGAATCGCGAGGCCAACTCCGGGGCTTTCGCGCCCCCTTCGTACTCGTCGAGGAGCTTCTGGTACTGAGCGTCGGGCGAGGTCGCTTTGTCCTGCGACGCATTCGCCAGTGCGACGTTGGACAGAATCAACAGCAGGCTTAAGCCACAAATGATCTTGGATGACATGCTCGGCCCTTCAGTAGGACGGGCACTCTTGCCCGTTTTCTTCCGTAGAACACCGACGGGCAAGAGTGCCCGTCCTACTTCCTCAACTGGCTGGTCATTCGCACAAACGGGTCGGAAAACTTCGGGTCGGAGATCAATGTTTCGTCGGTGAGCGTCTTCATGAAGGCGACGAGCGCCGCTTTCTGTTCGCCGGTCAGTTGGAAGCCGGACGTGACCGCATCGCCCGGCTGTTCGCCGAACGCCAAGCCGAGATTTTCGTGAGGCTGAACGCCGCGGCTGTAATGTTCGATGACTTCCTCCAGCGTTTTGAAGCGCCCGTCGTGCATGTACGGCGCGGTGAGCGCGATGTTTCGCAACGACGACGCTTTGAATTTGCCGTCGTTGGACGGCGTGAATGGGTCGTTCGACGGTTTGTTCAAAGCTCCCAACCCTCGATCCTTGGATCTCAAGTCGAGTCCGTTGTTGAAAGATTTGGGCATGCCGAACGTCGGCGGGATGTGGCAATGCGCGCAGCCCATCTCTGCGACTCCGCCGATGCCGTCGATGAACAGCGACTTGCCCAGGTTCTCCTGGTCCGTGAATTTGTCAAACGGGACCGAGTAATTTCCACCGGCGGCGTCCGCAGCACGATCGAACTTGGAATTCCACGCGACCATGCTGCGCAGGAATTGCGCGACCGCTTTGGCGAGCCGGTCGCTGGTCACCTCGCGCGTGCCAAACGCGGCTGAGAAGAGCGGCGGGTAATACGGCAGCTTCTGAAGCTTGGCTTCCAACGCGCTCAATTCCATTCCCATTTCGATGCGGTCCTGGATTGGCATCAGCACCTGCGCTTCCAGAGTCGCGGCTCGTTCGTCCCAGAAAAATCCAGGCCGTGCCTCTTTGAGATTCGTGTACCGCAGATTGGCCAATCCCATCGAATTACGTCCGGTGCGGCCTCCTTCAAATCCCACGCTGAATGGTTTCGGATCGGAAAAGCCCGCCCGCTGCTCATGACACGCGGCGCAGGACACGGTGTTGTTGCGTGAGAGTTGCGTGTCGTAAAACAACACCCGCCCCAGCGCCGCGCCCGCATTGGTCAACACGTTTTGCTCGATCGAGTTATCGGCCTGTTTGATCTCAGCCGCATTGACGTGCCGGGGAAGTCGGACCGACGTGTAGTCATCCGGTTTCTGCGGCAGTGTCGGCTCCTCGGCCAGGACACACCGTGCGAGCAGGGCGAGCCAACTGATGGTCAGAACAAGACGAGAACAGGGGTTTGACATCATTGCAACCGATGGGACTCTCAGGTTGTGGACCGCACACGGAATGGGCCAACTACTTGGGCGACTCCAAGAACGCGAGCAAGTCGCGAAATTCTTGCAGCGTCATTCGCTCGGCCAACTTTTCGGGCATGACCGAAATCTTTTGCGGCGTGCGTGACTCAATGTCGGCAGTCTTGATCTCGATCG
>JANNDA010001111.1:0-10599 GCA_031387195.1 Planctomyces sp.
CCCGGCGTTGCCACCTCGCCGAGTTGACCACCGTCCCGGGGCCCGGCCCCGCAAAATTCAAAATGGGCGGAGTGAAGCTTTGACAAATTAAGAACTTCGGACCGCAATTTTTGAATTTTGCGGTGCCTGACCCTTAGTCTCACGATCGCGACGAGAGCCACTTTCGGCCCGCCTCAAGCAACCATTCACGGAGTGGTCGGCGTGGTCCGGCGATGCGAACGGTCGCGAGTTGACCGGGGCCGAATTGGCGACTGGCGATTTCATCGAGCTTCACGTAGCCGACAAGATGTGGCTCAAGAAGTTCCTGCGGATCGCGTTCATTGGCGGTACTGCGATCGGAGGAAACTTTCGTAGCGACCGGGCCGCCCGCTCCGGCACACAACGCGGGATGCGGCGCATGCGTGGTCGCTCGCGGATCAACTTTGTGCAGACTCCCAATCGTCTCGCAGCCGTCGCCCAGCAATCGGACGTTCGCGGTGATCCCCGATTTTGGCGAGCCGGAGGGCTGACGCCCAATGGCACTGACTTTAGAAAGTAGTAGGCACATTCCATGTGCCGTTACCCTGCAATTCGGCGACGGCACATGGAAAGTGCCTGCTACTTTGCGGGTAAAGTCAGTGCCATTGGGCGTTAGCCCCCGGACTTGTCCGATGATCTGGGTCCGGGGGCTAACGCCCTCCGGCTCGCCGAGTTCGTTGGCGAATCGTGCCGCGTCGAACTGAGCTTGGCCGATCAGCACGCGGACTTCTTTCTCGGACGAGTCACCGATCACCAGCAATTCTTTTCCGGGCGTCACATAACTCCCCAGCAGCGAACTGAAGTCACCGGCTGAGATCATCCCCGCACGCGGGGCTCGAATCAGCAACGCATCGTGCAGGTGATCAAGCTCGGACAGCTTCGTTTGTAGCGAGCGGCGGTTGTCGTCCTCGGAGGCCATCGTCGCCAACTCACCGGCTTGCTGAGACATTCGGCTGCGTAGTTCCGAGCGTTCGACTTCCGCTTGAAGTTCACGCCTCTGTGCGTCGAGTTCCGCGTTCGTCAGCCGAAACAGTGGATCACCTTCGGCCACAGTTTGTCCCGGTTGAGCCAAGACCTCCTCCACAAAACCGGCCGCTTCCGCGCGCACGACGGCCGCATCGACGTACTCCACGACGCCCGGCAATTTCACCGAATTCCATGCCGGCGCGGTGTCCAACAACAGCATCAGGCCGGCAGCGGTCGTGATTGCCAAGAGTGCGAACCGCATTCGGCTTGGTTGCTCAAAGGCCGAGCCCACAGCGATGTACCGCAATGCCTGCCACACCGGCTGCACGAACCACGCGAAGAGTGCCCCGGCAGCCAGCAGCAATCCGGCACCTTCCCACCAAGCTGCGGCAGCCACAATCAGCGAGACACTGACGATCGTTCGCCACACGGTTGATGTGATGCCGTACAGCGCGATCAACCACGTCCGTCCTTCCGGCCAATTCGGTGACGTGAGCGGCACTCCCAACAACCAGCGTTTCGCCGTGTGCGTCAACAACTGCTGGCCATGAATCGCGAGGTTCGGCAGCTCCAGCCAATCGGCCAGCACGTAATAGCCATCGAATCGCATCAGCGGATTCGCGTTGAACAGCAACGTCACGACGCTCGCAGTCAGCATGAGTTGCAACAAATGCTGTCGCAACAGTTCGTCGGTTGAGTTCGCCCACACGATCGCCGCCAGCGAGGCGATCAACAGTTCTGCCAACATCCCGGCCAGAGAGATCACGATCCGATGCCACTTCGGCAAACTCCAGGTTGAAGTCAGATCGACATACGGAATCGGCACCAGCAACAAGAACACGACACCCGCTTCGCGAACTCGGCCACCGAACCGCGCACAGGCCAATCCATGCGACAATTCGTGGACGACTTTCAGTCCCAGGCCCCAGGCCGCGATCCACAACCAATTGTTCGGCGACAACACGACAACCGATTCCTGCCACAAGCGGTCTGCCTGCGGTGCCAGTTGCCAGAAGGCGATCAGCAGCAACACCGACCACAGTGCCAATCCGAAAAAACTGAACAATCCACCGCACACCGGCTCCAGAGCGGCGAGCAGACTCTGCGGGCTGCCCAGCGGAACTCGCATACTCAGCGGGTTCAAGCGTTTGTTTTTTTTCGCCGCCGCGTCGCGTTCAGTGCTCGCCCGATTTGATTCCGTGACAATCAACTTGGAGTCCACGAGCCAGCGAATAATGCTCGCCGCTTGCGCTTCGCTCAGAGCGTCGGCTCCCAAGACGTTCGCCGTTTGAGACAGCGCGCTTCCCACCGTTTCGCGACCATCGAGCAGCGACAGAAACGTGTACTCCGGCAACCCGATCCGAAAATACGCACCGTTTTCCTCGTCCTCCAAAACGTAGCACTCTGCCCCGCCGTAGGACTGCCAAGTAAACGACAACTCCTCCCGCAAACGCGGACGAAGTTGACGCAGTTCATAGGTTCGAAGATCGAGATTCATTGTTGAAAAAAATCCGCCCCACCGACCTTGTGTCGGTGGTTCAGGGCTTCTGCACTACTCTGACTGAAGTCCCCGCCAGCCGTAGTGCAAAGGCCCGCGAGCCACCGACAAATGGTCGGTGGGGTGCTATTCGCACAAATTCAAAACGGCAACCACTGTCTCACGCGATCCGAAGCTTTATGGAACAGATTCCAGGCCAGCGGATGTTGCGAGCCAATGACAACTGCGGAGCCTCGTTGACCAGGACGCAGTGAATGATCGGGATTGTCCATTTCGACTTCCGCGACGAAGACGTCCGATGCCTCACGAATTTCCGAGCGAGGTCGGATCCGTGCGAGCGTGCCGGTTTGCAATTCATTGAGTCGGCCGTCAAATCGCAGCTCAACGACAGCTCCGGCTTGCACGTGGCGATAGTCTTCAGCGGGCGTCGCAACTTCGACACGCAGGCGATCGAGCGGTGCGATTTCAAACAGGACTTGCCCCGTCTTCACCGGTGCCGACGACAGCTTTTCGAGACTGCCACTGAGCACGATGCCGTCGAGCGGCGCTTGCAGTTCCAACAAACTCGCTCGGCGACGCAGCAGTTCGAGTTTCGCGTCAATCTGCTCAATCTCCAGCCGCGCCAGTTCGGACTTCGCCAGTTCTCCGCGAGTCAAACTGGTGTCGCGCTGTTGTTGAGCTTGTCGGCGATCCGCTTCGAGTCCAGCCAATTCCCAACGCACTTCGCGAGCATCCATCCGCGCCAACGGCTGACCCGCGCGAACCACATCACCTGGTTGCACGAGCGACATTTCAATCAGCCCATCGTGCGGAGCGACGACGAAACGACGCTGCATCGGTTCGACCACGCACCGACACGAAATCCGATACGGCCACGGCACAGCCATCAAGACGACGATCGCGACCGCACACGCCGTCAGCAGTCCGAAGACTCGACTCGAAACGGCTCGACGTAGCCGAGTCCAACTGCGACGAGCGAAGCCCCCTTCCGCACGCACGGTCAAATCCAACGTTGCCGAGAGGCATTTCGCCGCAGTCGCCAAAAAACGGATGTTGGCCGGATCATGCACGGCGGCTCGCGAACCAGTCACCAGCAGCACGCCCAGCGTGCGACTTTGATGGGAGGTCGATGATTTTCCGGTCGTTAGCCGATACGTGGCCGCCGCTTCCACGCGAGATAACTCCGCTAACTTGCGATGAGCGAGCAACGAGTGCCGATTCGCGGTCGCTAACGGCGGCCAGAAACCATCAGCCTGACGAGACACCGCTTCGTTTGCGGTCGCGTGCAGCAATTCGACGAACTCCGAACGTTGGTCGAAGCGAGACAGACCGGAAATCGCCATCAGCGAACAGGCTCCCGTTGGACGCCGCCAGGCGAAGGCGACTCGATCGAGTTTGAGATGTTGCGCGAGCTGTTCCACGATCACTCGACCTGCCGCATCAAGGCCGTCAGCGCGCGCCACTTGCATGTTCAAATCAAGAACTGCGGCCGTCGCGGCTGCCATGTCTTCGATGGTCGGACTCAGTGAAAGAATTGGCGAGCGGGGCGGTGTCAGTCCCCCGGTGGCCGCGTCTTCCGGTAAGAACCGGGAGGCTGACGCCGCCTCGCTCGCCAGAGCGTTGATTTTTGCACTGGCGCGTGGCAAGTGTGGCGACACAGGTCCGTCATGCGGCGGATGAATCGAAGCCATCGAGATCACTCCTGAATCAGCAACCAACGTTGACCGCTGCGGAGTCGGCCATCGCGGTTGTCGAGAATGACGTCGATGCGGACCAGTCCGCTTTCGGCATGAGTCACCGGCGAAACAAATTCCACTTCGGCAGCCGTTGGCTTGTCATCGGCCAGGGTTTGCAGTTTGACGCGATCGTTTTTACTCAACCGCAGTGTTTGCTCCGTCGGGACGTAAAACTTCACACGCAAGCGATCGAGCCGCACGACGGTGAAGAGTTTCGGATCGGCTCCGGAAACAAACTCACCGGGATCACGATGAATGTCGGTGACGACTCCATTCAACGATGAGCGGATCGTGCGTTGCCGCAGTTGCGCCTCGATCTTTTTCACTTCCAGGCGATCGCCCGCGAGCGTCTCTTCAGCCGCTTTCAGCTTCGCTTGAGCAAACTCGACATCTGCCTTTGCGCGTGCAAACTCTTCACGGCTGCCGCTGCCGGATCGGCTGATTTCGGTCAGTGCCGACAGCTTTAACTGACGCAATTCGAGTTCGGCTTTCGCCGCATCCAGCGCGGCGGTGGACTGGGCTTTGAGTTGAGCAATTTCCAACGTGGCCTTGAGCACGTCTTCGTCGAGTACCGCCAGCACATCTCCTTTTTTCACGGTCTGACCCAACTCAACACGAACGTCCTGCACGAGTCCCGCTTCCGAGGCCGCGATCTCGATCGTCTGATACGGTTCGGCAAATCCTTCGAGCGTTCGCCGTTCGATGCGGTTCGCGCCGCTGATCAAGGCAATGGCGATCACTAGCCCGACGCGCCAGCGAGGGGTGATGCGCGCCGTCCCTCGTTGGCGCTTCGGGCTAGTGTTGAAATCAGCGACCCCACCGAGCTTGTCTCGGTGGCTCGCGGGCTTTTGCACTACGTTGAGAGGCATTTCAGGCGAAACCGTTCGTAGTGCAAAAGCCCTTTTCCACCGAGACAAGCTCGGTGGGGGCAGTGTGACTCCGTTGTGTGACATCATTCGTTTCCTCCCAGCACGTTGGCGAGGATGTCGTCCAACAAGCGATCGTGTTCGACCATTTTGCGACGCAGCCGAAACGACTCGTTCTCGGCAGCATGTTGCAATGTCGAGATTGTCGGCCCGTGGCTGTCGTGGATCTCGCCGTCTTTTCCAGCGGTGCGACGAAACTGCTTGCCCAACTTTGGCGCGAGTCGCTGTAACAGTTCGTCATCCGCCGAGACGAAGAAGCGACTGAAGCCAAAATCTCCTTGCCGACCCGCTCGGCCAGCCAGTTGACGATCGATCCGCCGCGAGTCGTTTCGTTCGACGCCGATGACAAACAGGCCACCGACCGCGAGTCCCTTTTCATCCGGTTTGATATCCGTCCCGCGACCGGCCATGTTCGTTGCGACCGTGATCGCGCGGTAATGGCCCGCTCGCGAAATCACCTCCGCTTCGTCCGCGTCTTGCAGCCCGTTGAGCACTTGATGCGGAATGCGAATCGACTGGAGCATGTCCGAGAGCATTTGGCTGTCACCGATCGTCCGAGTGCCGATGAGCACCGGTTGTCCGCAGCGATGACGTTCCATGATCTCGCCCACGATGGCCCGAAACTTGGAGTCCTTGGTTGCGAAGAAGCGATCCGGCAGATCAACACGCCGACAGGGACGATGCCGCGGAATCAGCACGGTCTTCAGGCGATAAACCGCATCGAACTCTTCGTCGGCAGTCTCGGCAGTTCCGGTCATGCCGCAGATCGCGGAGTACAACTGATAGAAACGCTGACGTGTGATCCGCGCGGCACTGGTGCGTTCGCTAGTCACTGCGGCACCCGCAAACGCTTCGACCGCTTGATGCAAGCCGTCACGCCATGTGCGTTCGCCGAAGATGCGACCGGTCATCTGATCGACGAGCTGAACTTCATTGTTGCGAACGACGTAATCAACTCCCGCTTTGAGAATGAATCGCGCCTGCAAGGCATTCGTCACGTAACTGTCCCACGGACGACGCAACTCGTCGATCGGATGTTGCTCGAGCCAGTGAAAGACCTGCGACCGACCCGCATCGGTCAGCCGCACTTGCCGGTTCGGCGTGTCGAGTTGAAAGTGATCGCCGCGAATTAAGTCCGCCGCCAAACTGCGTGCGGCCAGGTAAGCGGTCGGCAGAGCGAGCCCATTGTCACCCTCGCTGAGAATCAGCGGCGTCATCGCTTCATCGATCAGAACGCTGTCAACTTCATCGACGACGGTGAAGTCACGACGTGTCTGCAACACCGGCGGCGTGAGCCCTGATCGGCCCGAAAGATCATCCAGAAGTTCGCTGCCAAGCCCGCGTTTGGGCTGATCTCGAAGCGTGAGTTGATCCCGCAAATAGTCGAAGCCGAATTCATAGCCAGTGCCGTACACGACGTCGGCTTGGTAAGCCTTCTTTTTCCCGGCGAGGTCATTTCGCTCAGGCAATAACGACACACTCACTCCGAGCATTTCCAGCGCCGGCTGAATTTGCTTCCGGTCGCGGATCGACAGGTAGCTGTTCGGCGTGGCGACGTGTGTTTGCCGTCCGTCGATCCACGCCAAGAACGCGGGAATCGCTGCGACGATCGTCTTGCCTTCACCGGTCGCCATTTCCGCCACGTGCCCCGAAGCGAGCACGAGTCCGGCGAGGATTTGTTCGCCGTGGAATTTGAGGCCGCGAACGCGCCGCACCGCTTCGCGAACGAGTCCGGTCCCGGCAACTTCCCGAGTCGCCTGTAATTCTTGGTCGAGCTTGGTTCCAAATGGCTCGACGGACTCTCTCAACGCAACGGCGAGTTCACGCAGTTCTCGATCGGGCACAGACTCCAGTTCGGCGGCACGCTGCTGAATCTTTCGTACCAGTTTCGCCTCTTGCCGCGACGGTTCACGGACACGAGCCGCATTCCGTGAGAACGCGAACCGACGCTGGGGAGGGGATTCGGTAGTGGTGTTGGAGTCGGTGAGATTCACGGTGTTCGTCGATGTCCAATGAAACAGCAACCTGAAGCGTGAGCGAGGGCGGACGCTCCACCAGACGATGAATTCAGAATCTTCTGAAGCGCCTGCCCTCGCTTACGCTTCGGGTTACTGACGTTATTTCGTGCGGAACAACTTCTCTCGCCATGAGGTGCGAGCTGGCACACGCTCGCCCCCGATCGTTTTGAGGGTCGGACCATCCGTAGGCTCTTCGGAGTCCCTGGGCCGCGGAGGCACAACGAATTCGGGCTGTGGCGGGAGTGGTATCGGTTGCGATCGTCCGTCGCGCATCGTCTCGATCGCTTGGCCTTGCTTATCGACGACAATCGTGGGCAAGTCGTCAACACACGTGCGGCCCCACGAAACTTGCTCGGTCTGCAACAGTTCGCCGGTCGCCTTTTTCACGTTCCACAAGGCCAGATTGTAAGTCACTTGCGCCGTAAGGAAATTGAACTCGTTCACGGCCAACCGATTCTGAGCTTGCAACAAATTGTCGAGCATCAGGCTGGCAGTACCGTCTTCGCCCGGCAGGTGTTCCCAGCGTTTTTCGAGATAGTCCAACTCCACCGTGCTGGCTGTCATCGCCTGCCACTGCGATTGCATTTCTGCCTGCGCGGTTTCCACCTCGCGGACAGAGACTTTGACTTCGAGCTGCAACGTGTTGAGCGTCGTTTGGTACTGATTGCGCAACTGACGCAGTTCGAGTTCACGGCGTTCCAGTCGAGCTTTCGGAGCGCGATTGCCCAGCGGCATCTCAAACTGCAAACCGACGGTGTATCCGGGCCGGCCTTGATTGAATTGATTGTCGTAAGAGTTCAGCGGATTGGTCTGCTGCAAGCCGGCGGTGTAAGCCTCGGTCACGAGATTCAGCATCGGCATGACTTCGTTCTTCGACATGTTCAGCCGCATGCAGCCTGCTTGGATCTGTCGCAACGCCTGATTGACCTCTGGCCGCGTTTGCACCGCCGTGCATAACGCCATCCGCATATCCAACGGGATCTGGTCAATCGTCGGCCCATCGACGGGAAGCAGTTCCATGCAGTGGTAATCGCCGAACGCGGGGTCGTTGACGAGTGCTCGCAAGCGATCTTCGGCGTTCTTCACACCCATCTCAGCACGCAAGACTTGAGAGCGGCGCGAACCGACTTCGGCTTTCGCTCGCAAGACCTGGCTTTTGACCGCGTCGAGGTGTTGTCGTTGTTTGAGTTTCGCCAACGTGTCGGCGGCTCGTTTGAGCGATTGCAGTTTCTGTGCGAGGTTCGCTCGTTCGAGGTACAGGCCCCAGTAGGCGCGGAGCGATTCCAGCAAGTGTGATTGAAGCTGTCGTGAAAACTCATCAGTGGCAATGTCGGTATCCAACTGAGCCAGAACAATCAGGCTTTCGTTGTAAACACTGCCGCTGCCGCGCAAGAGCGGATGCGTGTAGCCGACGACCAACCGCGAAGTTCCCTGCGGCGCTGGCTTGAAGAAGATCGAGTTCGTGTCCTGCCAGCCGAATTGTTGGCTGAATTGCAACGTGCCGCCGTCGCGAGTTCGTTTTCGTAACCCGCCCTGCGACGTGGCTTGTTTGTTGAGGTAGCGTGTCGATCCATTTCCAACCGTCAGCGTGTTTCCAACCGGATCGTTGAGGTCTTGCCATTTCGAATCGAGAAAGGCAGTCCAGTCGAAGGCGGCATCCGCTTCTGTGATCGATGTTTCACGAATGAGCGGCAGGTCGCTGAAGACTTTGACTTGAGATGAGCAGCGCAGCGTGCGGACCAGCAATTCTTCAATCGTCAGCGGCAATGACTCGGAATTCGGTCGCATCGGGGAAGTGACGAAGATCGACCACCACGCATTGGACAGGGCTTGGGTGTCATCCAGATCGTCGTCGAGCACTTGCCGTTGATTTTGATGCGGAGCGTAGTTTTGCGGTGGAAGTGGTTGAGCAAAGCTCGGCTGCTGCGGGAATGGGACGAGCGATTGCTGCGAACGTGGCTCGGCAAAAGTCGGCGCAATCCTCGTGTCTGGCGCTGTCAGCGGAGCCGCTGGAGAGAATTCTCTCATCGGTTGGGGTTGTGTATTGCTTGGAGATGCCGCACTCGGTTCGTCACTCGGAAAAAAACCGAGTTGGACCAATGGTGATCGGCCTGAATTAAAAACGCCGGGAGCGGACTGACCACGACGAGGGGTATCCGCCGAGGCGGAATATCCAACCCAGGCGGCAGAGAGCAAACCACTCAGGCATGCCCACTGGCCCCATGACGCGACCCGGCTCCGGTGCAATCGGGAGAATTCACGCGGACTCATTTCTGCAATTCCTTGGGAGGAGTTGCCGCATCTGCGTCGCGCGAAATCGAGCGACACCGAGAACGGCTGCATTCGTCTTCGGAGGGCGAACGATCAATCTCGCAACGTCAAGCAAACAATGGCCGAGATTCGTGAGAAACCGTGTGGCACCAGAGCTAGTTCAAGTATCCCCGGCATAATTGGAGTCGGTGCATTAGGATTGGCCGCTCAAGCTGTCATGACCCACGAAGCCCGCAGCCTTGGAACAGTCGAGCCGGCGGGAAATGAGATCGGCGAGCGGAGCGGCGTCAGCCCCTCAGTTTTTGCGGCGAATGCACCGGGGGGCTGACGCCCAATGACACGGACTTTACCGGCGAAGTAGCAGGCACATTCCATGTGCCGTCCGCAATTTCAGGCTGACGGCACATGAAATGTGCCTACTACTTTCTGAAGTCAGTGCCGTTGGTCTGACGCCACCCCGCTCGCCCAGGTGTTTTCAGGAGACCGTGCCTTGGTTGAATCATCCAATTCGGATCAGCGTGACCCTCTCGATGATTCAGCAGACGATCTGCAAGGGATCGCCGAGCGACTGAAGCATGCGCTGGAAGAACTTTTCGCCGTGAAAGCGGAAGCCGAGCAAATGCAGGCGTCGGCCGCCTTGTCGGAGGATGTGCAGAGTTCGCTCACTTTGGCGAGAAGCGCGTGTGAAGGGAGTTCCAGCAGCCAACAATATGTCCCAGATCGTCGCCTCTACGTTCCGCATTCGCAGGGTTGGCAAACGGGGATTCAAACCGGTGCCAGAACCTATTGCAGCATCCGCCAGCCGGGTGAAGATTGGTTTCATTTACTCGTAGACGGTGAGATCTATCTGCATTTTGGCTCGGACAAATTGTGCCTCAACTGCGCACTCCGGCAGGGATACATCACCGCTGATCGACTTTACTGGCAGACGGGACATCGTCAGCCGCCAAGTTTTCAGCATCCTGCGGATACTGAGCCGTTCGTCGCAGCGCAGTCCGACCCAGTTGTCATACCGCCCGCAAGCCCTCCCGCTGACGACGAGCCGACTTTACGTTTCGCCTAAAGCTAACCTGTATTATTCATGAGCCGCGATGAATTCCCCGCAGAGCGCTGCTTGTTAGCACGACGCGCAAGCGAGTGATTGTTCGAGAAAACCACTCGCTTGC
>JANNDA010001133.1:0-2164 GCA_031387195.1 Planctomyces sp.
CTCATCAGGTAGAAGAGCTGCTCTTCGCCGATCTTCGAGACACTGGCTTCGTGTTCGAGGGAGATCTGGTCGTCTTCGGCTTCGATGTACGGGTAGGTGTCGCTGCGGCTCTTGCTGTCGAGGATCAAGGCGTCGCAGACGACGTTGGATTTGCAGTTGGTCGCTCCCTTTTCGACTTTGACCAACCCGCGATAACTGGCTCGGCCGCCACCTTTCGAGATACTCTTCGAGACGACGCGGCTCGATGTGTTCGGAGCACAGTGAACCATCTTCGCTCCGGCGTCTTGATGCTGGCCGTGATTCGCGAACGCGATCGACAGCGTCTCACCGCGAGCACCCGGCTCCATCAGATAGATCGACGGGTACTTCATCGTCAGCTTCGAGCCGAGGTTGCCGTCCACCCACTCCATCAGCGAATCGCCGTAGGCCATCGCTCGCTTGGTGACAAGGTTGTAGACGTTGTTCGACCAGTTCTGGATCGTCGTGTAACGGAACCGACCGCCCCGTTTGACGATGATTTCGACGACCGCCGAGTGCAAACTCTCGCTGCTGTAGGTTGGTGCCGTGCAGCCTTCGACGTAGTGGGCCGACGCTCCTTCATCAATAATGATCAGCGTCCGCTCGAACTGCCCCATGTTCTCCGAGTTGATGCGGAAGTAAGCCTGCAATGGGAATTCGATCTTCACGCCGGGTGGCACGTAGATGAATGACCCACCCGACCAGACAGCGGAATTGAGCGCCGCGAATTTGTTGTCGTTCGGCGGGATGATCTTGCCGAAGTATTCCCGGAACAGGTCCGGATGATCGCGCAGCGCCGAGTCGGTGTCAGTGAAGAGCACCCCTTGCTTGGCGAGGTCTTCCTGCAAGCTGCCGTAGATGACTTCCGACTCGTACTGCGCCTTCACGCCCGCGAGATATTTCTTCTCCGCTTCGGGAATGCCCAGCCGATCGTAAGTCTTGCGAATGTCTTCGGGCACATCCTCCCAACTCTTCTCCAGATTGGCTGCGGCCTTCATGTAGTAGAAGATGTTTTGGAAGTCGATTTCTTCCACGGCACCGCCCCAGGACGGCATCGGCTTTTGGAAGAAAGTCTCCAGCGAGCTGATGCGGAAGTCCCGCATCCATTTCGGCTCCTTCTTCATCTCGGAGATCTGATAAACGATCTCGCGATCCAGTCCGCGACGGCTCTTGAAGACATAGTTGTCGGTTGAGTCGTGGAACCCAAATTGGTAATCACCGACGCCGATGTCTTGATCTTCACGTTCTTGAACTGCTAATTCGCTCATGATTTATTTCTCGCCTTCTGGAGTTTGGTGTTTCCGCACCGCAATCCAAAGTTATGCCTTAACGGTGACCGCTTCTTGTTCCGCTGCCTCCGTGGGATGCCGTTCTCTCACTGCTGCGTAGCCATTCGCGTGCAGGTCGTGAGCGAGTGACGCATCGCCGGTTTCGACGATCTTTCCCGCGAGCATCACATGCGTGAAGCTCGGCTTGTTGAATTCGAGCAGGCGTTCGTGGTGCGTGATGATCAGCACGCCCATGTGCGGGCCGTGGAGTTTGTTGATCCCTTCGCTGACCGCTCGGACGGCGTCGCTGTCGAGGCCGCTGTCGGTTTCGTCGAGGATCGCGAAACGCGGACGCAGCAGCGACAACTGCAAAATCTCCATCCGCTTCTTCTCGCCGCCGCTGAAGCCGTCGTTGAGGTAGCGCCGAGCGAACTCGCTGTCGATGTCGATCTCGGACATCCGATCCTTGAGTTCCTTGCGGAAATCCTTCATCGGGATCAGCCCCTCGCCCTCTTTGCGGTCGGGGTTGCGGACGTTCGAGACCGCGTGCCGCAGGAAGTCGGAGACCTTCACGCCCGGAATCGTCACCGGGTACTGAAACGCCAGAAAGATGCCCAGCCGTGCTCGCTGGCAGGGGTCCAACTCCAGCACGTTGACGCCGTCGAGTTCAATCGACCCGCCGGTGATCTCGTACTTCGGATGCCCGGCGACGACGTAAGCCAGAGTGCTCTTGCCGCACCCGTTCGGCCCCATCAAGGCATGAATCTCCCCCTGCCGAATCTCCAGGTTCACCCCCTTGAGAATCGGCTTGCCGTCCACGGCGACTCGCAGGTCGCTGATCTTCAGAATCGCGCTCATTCGACTTTCACTCTTTCCGC
>JANNDA010001161.1:0-2654 GCA_031387195.1 Planctomyces sp.
CGTAAGCGAGGGCTTCGTCACGGTTCGCCCTCGCTTACGCTTCGGGTTATATCGCGGCTAAAGTCCGCTCGCTCGCCCTCAATCATTCCCGTAACTGTTCATGAAGGATTTCTTGATGCTTGGTGCTCATCTCAACCCGAAGGAATATCTCGCTCGCTGTGCCGAGGAGTTCGACAAGCTGGATCTGAGTCAAACGGTCGGTCTGGCGGACGATATCTATTCCGCCTATCAAGACGGTCGGTTCGTGTTCATCATCGGCAACGGCGGCAGCGGATCAAACTCGTCGCACTTCTGCGAGGATCTCGGCAAGAGCACGCTCCGCCGCGAAGATTTTCTCAACGACAACATGAAGCGGCTGAAGGTGCTCAGCCTCACCGACAACACGCCGTACATTCTCGCGTGGGGTAACGATGAAGGCTTTGACCGCGTCTTCGTCGAGCAACTCAAAAACTTCGCGTCACCGGACGACGTGCTGATCGCCATCAGTGGCAGCGGCAACAGCCCGAACATTCTGAATGCCGTCGAATGGGCCAACCGCCACAATCTCCGCACCTGGGGCATCACCGGCTACGGTGGCGGCAAGCTGCAAGGAATGGCCAAGAACAACCTCCACGTGCCGCTCGACGACATGGGCATGGTCGAATCGATCCACTTGGTGTTGTTCCACTGGATCCTCAACGACGTCTATGCCCGCATCAACAAAGTCGGGCGACATGCAACGGCGTGAGCTGCACTCGACGGAGTGATGTAGAGGAGAAACGAGCACTCAGGCCGAGCGTTCAATCAGGACGACCGCGTCCGCAGAGATGGCTTCTTGCCGTCCAATCGGCCCGACCTTCTCGCCAGTCTTGGCTTTGACGTTTACTTGGCTGTGGTCGAGGCCGAGCAACTCCGCGAGGTGAGCGGCGATCGTCGGCTTCAGCGCGGACAGCTTCGGGCGTTCCGCGTGGATCGTGCAGTCGAGGTTGACGATCTTCCAGCCGAGTCCGCTGAGTTTGCTCAACGCGGCTTTCACGAAGATTGCCGAGTCGGCGTTCGCCCATTGCTGGTCAGTGTTGGGAAACAGCTCGCCGATGTCACCGAGTGCCGCCGCTCCGAGCAACGCATCGGTGATGGCGTGAAGCAACACATCTGCGTCGCTGTGCCCGTCGAGCCCCTTTTCGTGCTCAACTCGCACGCCACCGAGAATCAACGGTCGTCCGACGATCAAGCGATGCGTGTCGTGGCCCAGGCCAACTCGAAATGACATGAGGTGTGTCTCAATAAAACGGAGGGTGGTAGTTCTGTGTCAGCACCGACTCAACGAGCCTGCGCGATGACAGCGTGATATGGTCGAGGCATAATCCGCCACTTTCAACTCAGCGCACGCGAGCCGCGTGCGCCACCTACCAAGGAACCCATCATGGCGAAGACTTATCGAGTCGGCATCATCGGACGCACGGGCAAAGGGGACTACGGGCACGGCGTGGATGTGGCCTGCACGAAATTGCCGAACCTGGAAATCGTTGCATTGGCTGATGAGAACGACGCCGGTCGTGCGGCTGCGATCAAGCGGACGAATGCGAAGACCGGGTACGCCGACTTCCGCGAGATGTTTTCTAAAGAGAAGCTCGACATCGTCGCGATTTGTCCGAGGTGGATCGACCAGCACCGCGACATGATCGTCACGGCAGCCGAGCACGGTTGCCACGTTTACATGGAGAAGCCGTTTTGCCGCACGCTCGCCGAGTGCGACGACGCGATGAAGCAACTTGAGATGCGACACCTCAAGCTGGGGATCGCGCACATCAGCCAGTACTCGCCGGTGCTCGACGTCGTGAAGGCGATCATTCACAGCGGTGAGATCGGCGATGTGCTCGAACTGCGTGGTCGAGGCAAAGAAGACCGTCGCGGTGGTGGCGAGGACTTGTGGGTACTCGGCTCGCACATCTTCGGCCTGATGCGATCACTCGCCGGTGGCGACGCGAAGTCCTGCACCGCAACAGTGACTCAGCAAGGTCACAAAGTCGCGAAGGCTGACGTGATCGAAGGCCCCGAAGGGATCGGCCCACTCGCAGGAGACCACGTGCAGGCGACGTACTCATTCGCCAGCGGTGCGGTCGGCCAGTTTGCCTCGCGGCGCGGTATGGGTGGCAGTCCGACTCGATTCGCGATCCAAGTCTTCGGCTCGAAGGGAGTCATCGAAATGGAAAGCGGCTATCTCGCGAAAGCGTTCATTCTTCAAGACAGCAGTTGGTCCCCTGGCCGCACGGGGAAGAAGTGGTTGCCGATCACCTCAGACGGAATCGACAAACCGGAAACCCGCACTGACGGCAGTTACGAAGGAGGCCACGTCGCTGCGATCACCGACTTGATCGACTGCATCGAGCGGGACAAGCAACCCAAGTGCTCGGCAGCCGACTCGCGCGGAATCATTGAGATGATCTCTGCGGTGTTCGAGTCGCACCGCATCGGCGGGCCAGTTGAACTGCCGCTGCAAACGCGAGTGAATCCGCTGGCGCTACTGACTTAGGAACTGGCTCCGAACAACTTACCGATGTAATCGTTCACGAGCCCGGCAGCAGTGACGGAATCGGCTGTTGTTTGAAATGAGCTTGAACGGCGGTGACGAGGTAGTCGTAGATCGAACGGTTTTGGAGGCGGCAGGTTTCCGA
>JANNDA010001162.1:0-4724 GCA_031387195.1 Planctomyces sp.
CTCGAAATTATTCATTTCCAGCGTGAAATGACGCAGGTTTGTCACATTCACGGTCCGCCGCGCCATGTGTCGAGCCAAAGCGCTGGCCACCGGACGCTCGCTGACCTCCGTCGCAAATGACGGCACATGCGAGTGCAGTTCGACGATGTCGGACAGAAAAAGAACCAGCAACTCTTGAGTCAAGTCCTCAATCGTTTGGATCGGTTCTTGTGCAATCAGCTCGGGCGCGAATCGCTCAGCATTGGCCTGCCAAGTCTTCCACAAATCCGTGACAGAGACGGACTCCGGAAACCAATCAAACAACGATCCGAGCAGCCGCTTCATCAGCGGACGATTGGTGGTCAGCGTGACGCCATCGGGCGTGCGAAACTCGACCGGCAACAGGGAGTCATAATCAGGCGTGTCAGACACAGATTTGGCATGTGACGTCACTTGCCAATCGCGCACCGTCAGAGCATTCGGCGTTCGCGTCAATGAGTGCTCTTGCCGACACAAAAGTGTCCGGCGGAAGACTCTTCGGCGCAAGAAATCAAAGTACTGCTCCCGACGAATTAAATCGTCGGAGAGCGAATCCAAAACACGCAACTCCTCTTCGGGCAGACTGCGAGCCAACGCGCTTCCCTTCGACTCCCACAAGTACTGTAATCCATGCGACTCCATCCGTGAGTTGAACTCCTGAAAGTACAACGGCTCGTTGCAGTCTTCCAAGTGCTCGTGAAAGACATACGAGTCTCGTGCCTTTTCTAAATCCTCAGCCTCGTCCTTGAGACAACGGGCAATGGCGCTGTCGGGATCTTGGTGGTCCCAAATCTTCGCCATCAAATTCAAAAACGCGCGCGAATGCTGCACACGCTCTTGTACGGTGCCAAACGGTTGCACATGAAAGTTCATCATCTCGCGGATCATTCCGCGAAAATGCCAACCGGGATAGGTGTTGTAACTGACATACGCGATTCCGTTCGGAGCCAAGTTCTGCCGACAGACTTCCAGAATCTTGTCCTGCACAATTCGTGGCACCCACGAAAACACACCGTGACAGATGATGTAGTCGAACTCACCGAAGTCCGGACCAACGTCCAGAATGCTCATCGCCCGCAACGTGATGTTGTTCAAGCCGAGATCATCAACGATCGTTTGCCCATCGGCGATCTGACGCGGCGACAGATCAATTCCGACACAACGACTGTTTGGCAAACCGTAGGCCATCGGAATGAGGTTGCCACCGTTGGCGCATCCTAATTCTAAGATTCGACAAGTCTCGATGGGGGCCGGCACCATTCCGCGTAAGGCCCCCGCAACCGCGAGTGCGTCTGGGTGCGTGACAGGAAATGCGTATCCGTCGTACGGTAATTCTTCGTAGCTGGTCGCGGTGATCGATGACATGGTTGTGTCCGGGAAAGGTTGGGATGGATTGCGGGAGCAAAACAGAAATCAGAACATTCGACTCCTCTGCGCGCCTATCCCGCACCCATCAGTACCGCATCAGAACTCGGAGGGTCGTTCCCTTCCGACGTTGGCGTCGCGGGTGGTTCCTTCCCGGTCAAATTCCGCATCAATTGACCGAGCAAATCGGGTCCAGTGCGATCGGCCGACGGGTCGGGATGAGTCGCACCCCACTCCAGTGCCAACACCAACGGAACCCAACGGATCAGATGAGGCGCGGATTCGACGACTTGAAATTCGGCAAGTGCCGGACTCAGTCGCAGTGGCAAAGGGACTGTTTTCACCGTTGCGGCGGTAGGATTTTGACAATGCACGGCCGGCGATGTGACCAGGAACTCGCGGCACTTCAACGGTCGGTCAGGGTGAATCGAACACGACTCGTCTTCCAAGAATGGACACGGAATCCCCAGACGAAAATACTGCAACCCGAATTCGGTTGCTCCCTCGCGATGCCAACGCTCCGGCTCATGCAACTTGTCCAAGAGGCCGGCTTCGGCAAGCCGGCGCAGAGCCTCCGCGAATCTCGCCCGCACCTGCGACTGTCGTGGCTCGGGCATCGATCCGACCAATTCGGCGATGTGGCGAGCTTCCACTTCGGCGATGGGAACCAACTGGCGACAACACGCTCCGCACCCTTTGCAGCACGAAATCGTCGCGCCATCCTGCTCAACCTCTTGCACAGTGGCATTCACCACGGCGTCCGACAGCAATTGAGCGAGGGGCAGCAATTCTTTGAGCGTAGTCGGCCCCGCCGGCACGGTCAGCTTGAACTCCATGTTCCAACTGGGACTGGCCAATTTGATGTTGGCCGTGACGCTGCCGTGGTCGTCATCGGTCTCCGCTGGAGCGTCGTCGCTCATGCTTCGGCCCTGAATCGAACTTCGCCGAGTTCCAGTAAACTGATCGCGTCTTCCCCGTGCAGAAACATCTTCTGCCCAATACCGCGAACTGGCCCACCGTCAGTCTCTTGCCAATCCGTCTTGCGACCGAGCTTCACTTGGTCATCGGGATGCTGATGAGTTCCCGGATACAGCACCGGCATGTAACCGCGCCGCTGCGAGTCATCCTGTAAGACCAATCGCACGGGAATCCAAATCAAATCGCGCGGCCGCTCGGGCTTCATGATTTCCAGCTCGCGCACTTGTTCCAGCGGCAGCCAAACGTAGTCTCGCAGAATGATCAGTTCCAAAACCGGCGCGAACACGTCATCGCAATCTTGAAACGCCGCAGCCGGCGATTCGCCAATCGTCGCGAGCACATCGCTGCGATGCTCCGCCGATTTCGCCAGCAACTCATTCGCCTCGCTCAGATTTCCTTCGCGAAGCCGATTGATGGCTTGCAGGTGCCACTGCACATACTCCGGCGGATCGAGGAGGAATTCGGGCGCTAATCCGTCGCTCCACAATCGCCGCCGATTCCGTTCAGCCGCCAACACGTTTCGATAAACCTGCACGGCCCATTCGCTTTTTGCATCCTGTTGTCCAACAACATCCAGTTGTTTTTCCGCACGGTCCAACTCTCCACAAAAGCTGAGAAACTCAAACAAGGTCGTTCGAGTCTCCAGGCGAGTGGGGTTGTTTCGAACTTCATCAGTTGCGGCGGCAACGGCGTCGTTCAGACGACCGGCCTCGAAATGCTGTTTTGCGCTCATACTGTTCTTCCGATGAAAATGCGGCAAATGTTAGTCGTGCATGATCTGAAGTCTGAGAACTAGACCTGTCCTTCTTCTCTCAGGACAATCGAGAGGCTACTTGCCAGAAAAGATGCTCTGCATTCCACTGGTTACTTTTTTTAGCAAGTACGAGGCGCGGTCATTGTCCATCGCGACTCCGACCACGATTCGCTCCCGCCCCTTTTCGGTCTCGAAGTCCAAGTAGTAGGTTGCTTTGCCAGGGGCTTTCGAGTCGCAAGTGACGCTGACTACGTATCCCCCTTCGCAAAGCTTTCGAGCCGCATGGTTAACTACCGCCGACTTGGCCGCGTCGCGCGCCGTTCCAGTGAGTGTGGCGTCAATCTTGATCTCGCCATTCGACTTAGACGTTATCACCGCCTGATGTAACTGATTGTTGACGGCATCCTTTAATGCCTTTTGCACATCAGATGCCAGACCGTTTTTGGGTTTGTCGTTGGGCATCGTACTTCTCCATGCGTTTGAGCGAGATTGGAAATGGGGCGGCGAACGCGTGATGAAAAGGGACAGATCCAATTGCGACAACCGAAGCAATTGGCCTGTTCCCCGTGCGATCCCCAACAACAGCCTCAACAAAGGGCGGGGTATTCCCGCCCGGATGGTTCAAACCTTAGTGTTCTTCTTCAAGTCATAGCCGGCCTTGACGGCAGCACCGAGTTTGCCTTTGTCGTCTTGAGGCTTGAGTGCGAGAACTGGACCTGTCCACTTTGTGCCTTCGAGAAAAAGTATGAGAACTGGGATCTGCCCTTTTATGCTCTCTTTTTGCTTTCACGACTAGCGTGCCAGTCCCTCGGCCATTTGAAGGGCGGCTTTTACCCCCGGCAAAATCTGGTCGGACGACGTCATCACGTTCGCAAACTCGTTCGTTGCCTTCTTCGACGCCTCCAAGTTACCGGCGAGCGCTACTATGTCCTTCTGGAGTTTTGCCAACGTATCGGCGTAGATCTTGGCCGCCGCCGTCAGATCCTTGCCAGCCGAGGAGAACGCTTTGAGTTGGCCGACGAACTCGACCACCTGCTTCAGCTTGACGACGGCCTGCTGGTTGTCGGCCTTACGGCCGACGCCGGCCTTGGTGAATTCGGCTAGGATCGTCCCGCCGTCCTTCCACTTGTTGATGCCGGGGGCAGCAAACTTGGAGGTGAACTTTCGCAGAGCCGCCGCCACGCTGACGCAGGTCTTCAGGTGGTCGTGCGCGTGCGCGATCGGGCCGGCGAAACCAGCCCCGTATAATTTCGAGAACGGCTCCAAGATCGTCGAGGCGTGGTCGTTGATCGGCTTCACCTTCGACCAAATCCTCAATGCCGAGTCGAACAGGGCATTCACCTTACTCACGTCGAATCCCATGGATTTTTCTCCTCGCGAAAGGAAGGGAATGAAACGAGGGGAGAAAGAAAAGAGGGGCAGGTCCAATTGCAACAATCGAAGCAATTGTCCTACCCCCGTGCGATCTCCAACAAAGGCTTTAATGAACTGGTAATTTCCGCCAGGACTGTTCAAACCTTGGTGTTCTTCTTCAAGTCGTAGCCGGCCTTGACGGCAGCGCCGAGTTTGCCTTTGTCGTCTTGAGGCTTGTAGGCGTACTCGATCTTGC
>JANNDA010001166.1:0-3246 GCA_031387195.1 Planctomyces sp.
GCCGCAATGCGACGTCGCGCTCGTCATCGGCGCGAACGACGTCGTCAACCCGGCCGCTCGGACGGACAAATCGACGCCGATCTACGGCATGCCGATCATTGATGCCGACAAGGCCCGCACGGTCTTCGCCATCAAGCGCAGCAAGAATCCGGGCTTCGCGGGGATCGACAACGAACTCTACTTCCGCGACCAAACCTTCATGCTCTTCGGCGACGCGAAGGCTGTTGTCGGAGAATTGGCGAAGCATCTGACCGGCAGCGGAGCATAGTTAAACCCGTAGCACAGGCGGCTCGCCTGTGTGTTATTGCCGCCGGAATCACAGGCGAGCCGCCTGTGCTACGGGACCGACAGCCGGTACAGATCAAAGTGCCCGTCGCGTTCGCTGACGTAAATCAGGCTGCGGCTGTCGGGGTTCCAGCAGGCGTAGTCGTCCTGCTCCGGATGATTGGTGAGCCGGACTAAACCGCTGCCGTCGGCGTTCATCACGTACAACTCATAGTTGCCGTCGCGATTGCTGGTGAATGCGATACGGCGACCGTCCGGTGACCAGCGCGGGCGGATGTCTTGTCGCGGGTTCGTCACCAAGTTGCGGACGTTCGTGCCATCGGCATGCATCACGTAAAGGTCATAATCTCCGTCACGTGTGGAGCTGAAGACGACTTGCTTGCCGTCGGGCGAGAAGCTCGGCCAATTATTGATGCCATTGGAATCCACAATCGTCCGGCGATTCGTGGCCTGCATTGTCACTGCGTAAAGTTGCTGTCGATTGTTTTCGGGATAGCTGAAGAGCACCGTCGAATTGTCGGGTGACATCGCGGGGCTGTGCATCCCCGAGAAGCCTCCACCGGGTGGGACTTCGGTTTGCTTGTTGTCCATCAAATCGTGAATGACCAATGCCAGGCTCAGGTTGCCTCGGTTCTGCACGTAGGCCAAATAACGGCCGTCGAGCGATACCGCCGGTTCAAATTCGGCACGGGTTTCATTCGGATGCAGTGGAGTGATCGAACGGTCGCGCAGATCAAGCTTCATGAGCCGTAGTTGGTTGGGCTTATCGAGCTGCGAGAAGAGCAACTCGCTTCCGTCCGGCTTGAGCAGCACCGGATCACGTTTCACCTTGCCGTCTGTCGTGAGTCGCTGCGGCTCAGCCGCGAAACTCACCTGCGAAAAACTGACTGACGACAATGACCAGAGGGCGCAGAGGATCGAGATGACGTTCCTGAACTGACGCGACACGAGTCTTGAAACAACCGAATTCCGCACCTCCATGGAGCTTGTCCGGCTCGGTGGGGTCGCTTGTTTGAGAAAAAGCTCAATCACTTTTGGTTCCGCAATTGTTCGAGTTGCTGCGGAGTGAGGCCCTGCGTGTTACCTGCCTGTGGTAAGGCTGTCGTGTTGAACGTTGACCATGGATTGCTCTTGGCAAACGGATTGTTGACGCCAGCGGTTCGCGATGGGTTTGTGGGATTTGGCGACGTGTTCAGGGTGCTTGACTGGGGTGATCCGTTCGCGATCGGCGCGAAAGTGCTCGACGGGTTTCCCGAAACTTGTTGGCTGGAAGTTTGCTGAACACCGACCATGTCGTTGGGTGTCAAACGATGTTCGGTGACCGCCAGCGGTTGCAGATTTGTGTTGGGCGGCAACGCTCCCGTCGAAGCCTGCATGTTTGATCGCGAACGATCGGTGCTGCCGCTGAGAACCTGCTTGGTTTCCTTCTCTAAGCGAATTTCGTTGAGCCAGTACTGCGCCTGCTCCAACGTCGGCTTCTTCACCAAGGCTTGCCCGAAATATTGCTCGGACTGTTCGAGCTTGCCTTGATCGTGCAGGATCAGACCGAGGTTGTAATCCGCCTCGGCATCACCGACGGAGTTAATGAAGTGCGGCTTTGAGCCGGCGATGTCTCCCGATTTGGCCATCGCCACAGCGAGATGAAAGCGAACGGTGTTGTCGTTCGGTGCGGCAGCCAGAGCCTGTCGCAGAGTGTCGATCGCCGACGGCCACTTTTCTTGATTCGCGTAGAACTGTCCCAGGGCGTCGAGGACGACGGGATCATTGGGCGCGGCCTTCAACGCCTTGCGATATCCCTGTTCGGATTCTTGCATCCGTCCGGCAAGTTGGTCGAGGCGGGCTAGCCCCAACATGGCGTCTACGGACTGCGGCTGATCGTGCAGTACTCGCTGATAGCGTTCACGTGCTTCCGTGATGTTGCCGATCTGCTCCTGCCATTTGGCATACGCCAGATCGAGCTTGCGCGGATCCTTCAGCTTCTTACGAGCGACAGTGGCTTCGTGATCGTCACGTTCCGCGAAAGGATTCCAGCGGCTACCGGATGAAGCGCACCCGGTGAGTGCGACACACATCAGCGCCACGATGGCCCAGTGAGTTTTTTGCATGCCACACCTCCGTGTCGGCAAGCCCACGATTGAACTTGTTGAGGACTGAAAGCGGCGAGACGCGGAATGCGTTGCCAGAAGATTGGTAATTTGAAGAAGAGAGAGAGGATGAGGATTACAGGCGGGATTAGGACCGTTCACACGACGCTGAAGAATCGAGACGTGGCGTCTTCCAACAACTTCTGCGAAAGCGTAAATCGCTGATTTCGGAATCGGCAGATTGACTGGGCAATCTCTAACAAATCTCGCGGATCTGACGATCTTGGCGTTCGACCACGATCGTAGTGGTTAGTAAAGAGATACTGGACCGCTCGCTCGTCAAACGGCACTTTCTGCTGCTCGCAGACCAACTGAAAGATCCGCGAGTACACCGCTCGATCGGGTGGCCCGATATGAATCTTGTGAAGAATACGGCGCAAGAATGCCTCGTCGGCCAACTCATGGGGGTCGAGGTTGGTGGAAAAGATGATCAACAACTCAAACGGCACCGAAAACTTCTTCCCGGTGTTGAGCGTGAGATAGTCGATCCGCTCTTCGAGTGGCACGATCCAGCGATTGAGCAAATCTTTGGCGCTCACAATCTGCCGGCCGAAGTCGTCCACCAGGAAGACCCCCCCGTTGGCCTTCATCTGCACCGGGGCTTGGTAGAAGTTGCTGACTTTGTTGTAACGCAAATCAAGCTGATCCAGCGTCAGTTCGCCACCGGTGATGATCACCGGCCGACGCACGCGACGCCAACGTTGATCGACCGCACCTTCGAGTTTTTGACGTTGATCACCGGCCGTCAATTCGCGTGTGCCGAGACTGTCTAGGTCGTGTTGATCGGTCACGGCATGCACCGTCGGATCGAAGATCG
>JANNDA010001230.1:0-1597 GCA_031387195.1 Planctomyces sp.
CGTGCCCGAATCTCGCCTCAACTGCAACACACAATCGCAGTTGCCGTCCAGCACAAGCTCGACTGCCAACCGATCACAGAACAAAACTTGTGCCATGAAGTCAGCCATAGACCCGCTCCTTCAATTCAGCGAGGGACCGCGAGTCATGACTGGATGGCGCAGCACTGTCGATCTCGAATAACGCGGAAGAAACCAGGTACAGCCTTGCTTCCAACGTCATCTCACCGAGGTTGAGAGGATGCTCCCAAGCCTCGGCGTTGATGCCGAAGATGATCGTTTCCTCCGCCGTCGGATTCACGATACCTGCTTATCGAGCAGCCCGACGCCCCATGTTCCCTAAATGCTGCACCGACCAACGGCCCCTGTTCGACGAGTTCATCCCGAACTCGTCGGGCAAAATGTCTCGATAGTCCCCAGGCCATTCCACTGTTCGTGCAATGTACAACTCACGAAAGGATTTGAACGACCGGTCATCAACACGTTCGCGAAGTTGCCCGCCGAGCTGAAACAAGAACCGCATCATGCGATAAGTCGCCAGCTCTTCGGCAGTGAGCCGATTTCGCAATCGCGAGATCGCTTCACCGGCAAGTGCGGCCTGCAAGCAGAAGTCGCCCACGGCAACCGGAACAATCCGTCGATGTTCGCCGGCTTCAAGAAGTGCCAGGCGGATTTCAAAGCCTGTTGGAAGACTATTTGCCAACTCTGTGGACGGCTTCCAAAGAAGGACGTGTGGTTCGTCCTTTTGCGTTTCAAGGCTTCCGAATCCGTCAGCCGCACCGTGCTCGGACATTTCCTAATCCTTGGAATTTGGCCCGACTCGATCCCAATCGCCAGCAGTCGGCTAAGCCGAGAGCGAACGCCAAAATTCGTAGCCCGATGGCTGACATGCCGACAGTCTCTGCATGGCGAGGCATTTTGGCCAGAACGCAGCAGCGCCAATACGCGCAATTTTTATCGCCACACTTGCCCGTCCAGGAAATCGTCCGGTTTTCCCCAGTGACTTTGAAGTGCATAGGCGACGCGCCTGTTGAGCAACCCGCTCTTCCGGCATCCCTGTGAGCTTCTTCGTCACCGGAGGAATGAGGATGTCGCGCAGGGATGTCGGCTTAGCTCTGTTGCCGAAGGAAGTTACTTCGGCATTTGCGGATGTGAACTGGGCGCATCGCTTTCCGCCCGTCCTCTCCGTCGATCAGGCGGCTGAGTTGGTCCAGGTGCCAAAGAGCACGATTTACGACTGGTCCTCGCGCGGACTGCTTCGTGGTTGCAGCCGACGCGCCGGCAAGTACCTCCGGTTATTCCGAGACCGGTTGCTGCTCAGGTTATTTAATGAAGGAATTACGGATGAAGAATGAATCAGGCAGTCGCACAAATCGCCGCTCAGAACAAGTCGGCGAGCAAGTTGGCATCTATCTGCGAGGCAGAATTTGGCATGCCAATTATCAGCTTCAAGGTAAGCAGTTTCGCGTGTCGTTGAACACAACTCACAAGAAAACGGCGATTCGGCGGGCACTGGAGATCGACCGCAAGCTCAGTGCCGGTGACAGCCCTGCTCGCGTTGAACCAACGGCACTCCACGAAGCGGTCGTTGCTTACACGG
>JANNDA010001249.1:0-13713 GCA_031387195.1 Planctomyces sp.
ACAAGCCGCTGACGCTTGCTGCGTATCAGGCCCATTTGTTGCCGGTCGCTCACGTCGAGCCGATTGCCGTCGGAGCGGAGTTGCCGGACATGCCGTTGTTTCTCACGCTGGACGGCTACGTCAACGTCCCGCTGGAAGCGACGTACCTCGCAGCCTATGAAGGTGTCCCTGAACGTTGGCGGCGAGTCATCGAAGACCGCTGACCAAGACATTTTTATTTTCGGCATCCTCAATGAACGCATCCCGTAATGAGAACTCGTCTCTGAAGCACATCCTCATCGGAACCGCTGGGCATATTGATCACGGCAAGACGCGACTGGTCGGACGGTTGACCGGAATCAACACAGATCGGTTGCCGGAGGAGCAGGCTCGCGGGATTTCGATCGATCTGGGTTTCGCGCACTTCGAGACGGATGGCATTCAGTTTGGCGTGGTCGATGTGCCGGGGCACGAACGATTCGTCAAGAACATGGTCGCGGGAGCGACCGGCGTGAACCTCGCGATGCTCGTCATCGCGGCGGATGACAGCGTGATGCCACAGACACGCGAGCATTTGGAAATCATGGATTTGCTCGGCATCTCTGCCGGTTTGGTCGTCATTACGAAGATCGACTTGGTTGAGCCGGGCTTCATCGACCTCGTGCGTGCGGATGTCGAAGAACTCGTGAGCGGCACGTTCTTGGAAGGCTGTCCGATTGTGCCGGTGTCGTCGCAAACGGGCGACGGTTTAGAGAATCTGAAAGCCGCGCTGGACCAAATGGCTCGCGATGTCGTCCTTCCTGAACCCGTCGATCTCTTCCACATGCCGATCGATCGTGTCTTCAGTGTTGCCGGACACGGCACTGTCGTCACCGGCTCGGTGCTGAGCGGTCAGGTTCAAGTGGGCGACACGTTGGAGTTGTTACCCGCAGGTCGCGAGGTGCGCGTGCGCGGTGTGCAGCATCACGGCTCACAATCGGATGACGCGGCGGCTCGCCAGCGGACAGCGATCAATCTTGCTGGCGTGAAGTCCGATGAAGTCGAGCGCGGCATGGAACTAGCCGCACTCGGTTACCTGCAACCAACAAAACGAATGCTCGTCGAACTGAAGAATCTGTCGTCGTCACCACTGGTTTTGCGCGATCGGCAAGTCTTCCATCTGTATTTAGGAACGTGTGAAGTCCACGCTCGTATCAACCTTAAAGGAAAAACGCTTTCGCCGGGCGAACGTGCCTACGCGGAACTCCGCACGACGGAGCCGATCGCAGCCACTCACGGACAACGTTTTATTCTGCGACGCGTCTCGCCGAGTATTACGGTTGCCGGCGGCCGAGTGCTCGACCCGTCGCTTCCACTCAGTAAACGTACCAAAGATCTCGCGGCACTCGGCCAGAAATGGAGTGCGCTGACCGAGACCGGTCGCCTAGAGGCACTCGTCAGCCAGCAGGACAGCATCGACGAGTCGCCGTTTGAAGCCGCACGTCGAGCCGGCATTCAGCCGTCGCGATATCGGCAGTTGCTGGAGGATCTGCGCTCCTCCGGACAATTGGTCCGGCTCAGTGATCGGCTTGCAAACCAGTTCGTTCACAAAGACCGGCTCGCCGCGCTCTCGGCTTCGGTGATGAAGACGATCCGCGAAGTGCTTGCCAAACATCAGCCGCGTCGCGCGCTACAACGTGAATTGTTTGTGTCGAGCTGTCGCGAGATCACTCACGCCAGGTTGTTAGACGCTGTGTTCAATCATCTGCTGACGAGCGGAGAACTCGTCAAAGTCGGGCCACAGATCGGTCCGGCTGATGCACAAGCAAAACTCACAAAGAATCAACAGGCCGCCCGAACTCGGATCCTCGATGAAGTCGCCGCCGCTGGACTAATGCCGCCAACGACGAAGGAACTCGCAGCCTCCGTCGGCCAAAAACTCGAACAGATCGAACCGTTGTTGCACGTCAGTTGTGAAGACGGACTACTCGTGAAGCTCGCCGAGGATCTGTACTTTTCCCCCGAAGCGATCGAGCGTGCGAAAACACTGTGCATCGCCGAGCTTGCTAGGCTCGGCCAGGCGACAATGGCGCAACTACGAGACGCTTGGGGCGTCAGCCGCAAATACTCGATCCCACTCTGCGAGTTCTTCGACCAGCAAGGACTCACCGTTCGCGACGGCGACCTGCGACAACTCGGCTCGTCATCGCTTCCGTAGCGACCGGCGGCTCGCCTGTCGTCTCGCGTTTCTGACAATCTGTCTGCAGGACACAGACACCTGCAATCAGCGATCAGCGATCGATACGGCCACCAGCGCCACCGCCAAAGAAACCACCGGGCGGTTCTTGAATGCGAGCAAGGTCACCGAATCGCATCGATTCTCCGAGCCACGACAATGTCACCGTTCCGATGGGGCCGTGCCGATTCTTCGCCACGATGAGATCTGCTTCACCGGGCCGGTCTTCCGGGTCGTAAGCGGCAGGTCGGTGCAGGAACATGACGACGTCGGCATCTTGCTCGATGGCACCGCTTTCGCGGAGATCGGCCAAACGCGGTCGTTTGTCTTCACGCAGTTCGACGCCGCGATTGAGCTGCGCCAGCGCGATGATCGGGATATTCAATTCCTTCGAGAGGTATTTCAAACGCCGAGTAATCAAGGCAATCTGCTGCTCGCGCGGAGACATCTTGTCTTCCGGTTCGATGAGCTGCAGGTAGTCGATGATGATGATGCTCAAGCCGTATCGGCGTTGAAGTCGCCTCGCAACGGCGGCCATCTGCGGCATCGAGCGGCCCGGCTGATCGTCGATGAACATCGGCATTTCGCTCAGTTCGGTCGCCGCCTTCATCAGTTGCTCGTGCTCAACTTCGTCGATCGTGCCAGCGCGGAGCCGATGTCCGTTGACCTTCGCTCGGATACACAGCAATCGCTCGGCCAATTCCAACTTGGACATTTCCAAACTGAAGAGCAGACAGCCCTTCTTGGATTCAGAGACAACCGCCTCAGCAATGTTGCAAACGAGCGCCGTTTTCCCCATCGCAGGACGTGCGGCCAGGATGATGAGTTCTGATCCCTGAAATCCGTTGAGCTGAGAGTCGAGATCCGAAAAGCCAGAAGCCAGTCCGCTAATCGTCCCTTCCAATGCCATGCGGGCGCTGATGCGTTCGTAGGCATCAACCAGGATCTCTTTTAGTGTCAGCTTCTCGCCCTGCTCTTGCTGTTCGAGAATGCCGAACACGCGCTGCTCTGCGGTGTGCAGGATGTCCTCAGTCTCTTTTGAGCCGGAATAGCACTCGTCCAAAATCTCCGTGCAGGTGTAGACGAGGGACCGCTGAATCCACCGATCGCGGACGATCTTCGCGTAATACTTCGCATGAGCTGCGTTCGGAACGGACTCCAGAATCTTCGAGAGATACTCAACGCCGCCGACTTCTTCAAACTGCTTGCGACGATCAAGTTCTTCAGCGAGCGTGACAGCGTCAATACCGCGCACTCCGCCTTCATAAAGCCCCAAGATTGCCGCGTAGATTTTCTGGTGGCGATCCGCGTAAAAATGATCGACTCGCAGCGTGTCGCTGATGTCATCGATCGCTTCGTGCAACAAGAGGATGCTGCCCAGCACACCCATCTCGGCTTCGAGGTTCTGTGGCGGCAATTTGCCCTGAAAGCTACGGCCTTCGTTCGCCGCCATCGCCGCCTCCTCTGTCAAACACCATTGCCTGCCGGACACCCACCACAAAACAACAGCGGAGGGCACAAGGCCCTCCGCTGAAATAACCAGAAACGGTATTCAACCGAATTTGCTACGCCTTCGCCGCCGCTGATGCCGCAGGAACGACCCAGACCTTCACTTCGGTTTCGACTTCGGGGCCCATGTGCAACTTGACTGTGTACATTCCCAATTCTTTGAGCGGGCCATCCAAACGAACATTGTCACTTTCAATCGCGAAGCCAGCCGCCTTCAGCGCCTTACTGATGTCAGCAGCCAAAATCGAACCGTACAAGTGGCCTTCCGGCGTCGCGTTGGCCTCCAATGTGACGCTGTATTTACTGACGGTGACCGCCAGCTCTTGCATCCGCTTGACCTTGTCGGCACGAACGGTGTCCTGAGCAATGCGATGCTTTTCGACACGGCGCTTGTTGGCTTCCGTCGCAACCGTCGCCAAGCCGTAGGGCAACAGATAATTGCGAGCGTAACCCGGGCGAACTCGAACGATTTCGCCCTGTTTGCCCAGCGAAGGAACTTCCTCAGCCAACAGCAACTCGATCACAGATCGCAGGCCGACTTTTATTTCTGCATGTTGATGTCGTTTATTGGGCATCTTCGCTGACTCTCAATTTCGTAGCTCAGGCGGCTCGCCTGAATGCTTGCTTGAATTATCTATCGAGCGGACTAGCGTCTACTCAATGAATTAGAACGGCACATCTCCATCACCACCGGCAGGAGCGGGCTCAAAGCCACCACCCCCGGATGAGTGATCTTCTTGCGACTCGTAGCCACCGCCACCACCAAAATCACTCTGCGGAGCCGAGGAGCCACTTGGCCCGCGACTTCCGCCACCACCGCTATCCTGGCGACTACCTGTCATAGTCAAGTTTTCGCAGACCACTTTCAGCTTATTCCGCTTTTGTCCAGTTTCTTTATCGTCCCATGAATCCAACTGCAGGCGACCTTCAATCTTCACCTGCTTTCCCTTGCTGAGGTACTCGCCTGCAATTTCCGCCGTGCGGCCCCACAACGTCACATCAACGAACGTAACTTCCTCTTTACGTTGATTTGTCTGCTTATCAGTCCAATTGCGACTCACCGCCAAGCCAATGTCGGATACCGCCATGCCACCGGGCGTGTACCGCACTTGCGGATCCCGAGTCAAATTTCCAAGCAAGATGACCCGGTTGTAACTAGCCATATTGAGCGCTCCTCTTCAGTCCCGTTGGCTCCATCCGAAAATCGACGCCCCAATGTCGCCAACACCATTCGCGATCTGAGTGAAACAAGCCCAACAGACCACAGCAGCAGGCGACTAGCGTTCCTCTTCCATTTCCTCAATCGCATCGACAGAAACCTCTTCGTCCCGCCCGCGACGGACTGGACGCGGTGCCTCGTCAACGTTTTCAACGTGACGAAACGTCCCCTCTTTACCGCTAAGCGCTCCGACCATTGCTTCAAAAAGCACTTTGGGGTGCTTTAAGACCATGTGGCGAAGAACGATTTCACTCAAATGCACCTGCCGAGTGACCTGATCCAGGCCGACTGGTGGCATTGTGAAGTACGTCAAGAGGTGCAAACCCTTCTTTTGCCCCTTCACTGGGTAGGCTAACTTGCCATCCGCCCAAGATCGGTGAGCAACAATCGTTGCCCCTGCCTTCTGCAGGATTTCCAACACATGGTTGGTGGTATCCTCCGGACTGGTTGCAAATTTGCCACTGTCCAGCAGGAACATGCCTTCGTACGTGTTCTCAGCCAACTCCGATCTCCAATACTCAAAAATGAACGACGCTCGGCAGGTGTAGTCGATAGAAAGGTGGACTTTGTAACGTGTTTGTAGAGATTTGCAACGCAGTCCACAGCGTTGCAAACTCGAAAGTCAAAAGCCAATTCCAGCAGGTGATACAGACTCAGTGGACGCCATCCGGTTCCACATTTTCGCTTTCGGATTTCGGGCTCAGCTTCTCGGTTTTCTGAGGCTTCACATCTTCCACTGTCGCGTTGATTTGATTCATCGCCACGGCGATTCCTAACCTCGACCAAAGCTCAACGCCATCGGCCGCAGTCACGATCGCGTGCTCAATCGTTGTGACTTCTGATTTGGAGATCTTTGACAACACAAAGTCTGCCGCATCCATCTGGCCCGGCGGCCGACCAATGCCGATTCTGAGCCGCGCGTACTTCTCAGTTCCCAGTTGCTGCCGGATATCTCGCAGTCCTTTTTGGCCGCCATCAGAACCCGATGCCCGTATCCGTAGCTGACCTAACGGCAAATTGAGATCGTCGCAGATGACCATCAACTCCTCAGTCGGAACCTGAAAGAACTCGACACACTGACGAACGCTCCTGCCACTGTTATTCATGAACGTGAGTGGCTTCAACAACCAGTGTCGCTCCGAGCCCAGTTCCAGCTCCCATGCTTCCGCTTCAAACTTGATCCTGGGTTTCGACAGGAAGTGCCGACGAACGAGTTCGTCAACAACTTCAAAACCGACGTTGTGCCGGGTTCGAGCGTAACGATCTCCTGGATTCCCCAAGCCGACGATGACTTTCATGGCGTCACACCGACCTCATGAATCTTGTGTTCCGAAGACTGAAAAACGAACACGGGCGGAAGGCCCGCCCGTGTAAAACCAATCAAACCGCAAGCACTTCAAAGACTGCTGCGTTATTTTTTGCCTGACTTTTCTTCCGCGTCAGCAGACTTTTTCTCTTTCTTGATGACTTCAGGTTCAGCCCCGCTACCGAGCTCTCCAGTCGGCTCTTCCACGGCAACCTGAGTGATCACACGAACGACTATCGCATCTGGGTTGTTAAGAACCTTGACTCCGTCCGGCAGTTCCAGATCTTTGACGTGAATCACTTGGCCAAGCTGCAAAGCCCCCAATTTGATGATGATTCCGTCCGGAATTTTGATGGCCAAACAATCAACATGAACCGCATGCAGAGGATGGTCAAGCATCCCGCCAGCCAACACACCGGGAGACATTCCCTTCAAAACAATATCGACGTCAACGCTCACACGCTCGTTCGCGTCCACACGCAAAAAATCGACGTGCTGCAATTTTGTGTGAAACGTATCCCACTGCGTTTCGCGGAGGATTGTCGTTTCAATTTTGCCGTCAAGTTCGATATCCACGACTCGGTGCGTCGTATTGACGAACGCGGTGACTTCTTTCACCGGGAACATCACGGAGATGTTGTCTTGTTTGTGGCCGTACACGTTTCCAGGGACAAATCCCTTCAACCGCAGACGACGATTTTCCGAAGTGCCTAATTTCGATCGTTTCTGAGCGACCAGCTTTATATCCATGACCAAATTACCTCAATCGTCTGTGCAAACCGAACTTGGAAACCTCAAAGAAGCCGAGCAAGATAACGGGGGCATCAGAACGCTGCAACCAAGGTGGGAATCAGTCCGATGCACTCCGGCGACCGGGGCGGTAGCCCTGTCCTGGCTTGTTCCGAGATTGTTTTTTGGGCGTCTGCGTCTGGCTCTTGGCCGACGGCGATTCTTTTGGCGGGATCGTGTGGACGTATTCGCCACGAAACTTGGAGTTTGCGTCGGCGCGACGTTTTTCTAGCGCCTCGCGCGGCGGATTCAATGGAATCAAGCTATCGCAGCCAGCACCGATCAGGTCTTGGCGCCCCGCTTGTTCGAGTGCTTTACGGACCTCGAAGTAATTTTCTGGCTTGAAGAATTGCATCAAGGCTCGTTGCAGCTTGCGATCACGAAGGTGTTGAGCCACATAGACCGGCTTTTTCGTGAAAGGATCAATGCCGGTATAGTACATCGCGGTCGCAACATCGAACGGAGCGGGGATGAAATCCTGCACCTGATCAGGGCGGTAGCCGTTTCGTTTCAAGAACACGGCGAGGTCAATCATCGCATGCAAGTCGCTGCCGGGGTGGCTGGCGATGTAATACGGAATGATGAACTGCTTTTTCCCCGCTTTCGCCGATTCTCGATCGAAGACTTCCGCGAACTTCTCGAAATCATCGCTGGCAGGTTTGCGCATCAAATTGAGAACTCCGGCATCGGAATGTTCCGGAGCAACTTTCAAGTGGCCGCCGACATGATGGCGGACCAAATCTCGCATGTACTCAGGCGATCTGCGAGCCAAATCCATGCGGATGCCGCTGGCCACAAAAACCTTCTTGATGCCCGGTGTTTCACGAGCATCCTTCATCAACTTAACCAACGGCCCGTGATCGGTGCCGAGTAGCTTGCAGATCGTTGGATGGACGCACGATTGCCGACGGCATTTGGCTTCGACTTCTGGACGAGAGCAACGCATCTCATACATGTTTGCAGTCGGACCACCGATATCGCTGATGACTCCTTTGAACTGTGGATCGCGCGTCATCGACTCAATCTCGCCGATGACCGAATCGTGACTGCGTGACTGAATGATTCGACCTTGGTGTGTGGTGATCGAGCAAAACGTACAGCCGCCGAAGCAGCCGCGCATGATCGTCACCGAATCCTTGATCATCTCGAACGCTGGAATCTTTTCGCGATACGACGGATGCGGTTTCCGCGTATACGGCAAGTCATAGATCGCGTCCATCGCCACTTGTGAGAGCGGAAATCGTGGCGCATTGCAGACCACCGCCTGTCGATCGTGAAACTGCACGAGCGGCTTGGCGTTGTACGGGTTCGTCTCGTTGTGAATGATTTTCGTGGCTTCGGCGAACGTCGGTTTGTCGGCAGCGACGGACTCGAAGCTGGGGAGCTGAAGAAATTGGTTGTTGGTTATTGGTCGTTGGTCATTGGTCATTTCTGATGCAGAAGGCGGGGGGCCAAATTTTTCGTCAGATTCCCTTGCACCTAGAACGTATGCGATGCCGCGCATGTCGCGGAGATCTCGCACTGTTTCGCCGGCATCCATCCGCCGAGCAATCTCCAGAATCGATTCCTCGCCCATGCCAAAGGCGACGAGATCGGCTTTCGCATCGAGCAGAATCGAGCGGCGAACCTTGTCGCTCCAGTAGTCGTAATGCGCCAGCCGCCTCAACGAGGCTTCGACGCCGCCGGCGATCACCGGCACGCCGGGATAGGCCTCACGAGCCCGTTGACAATATCCCAACGTCGCTCGATCTGGCCGCAGACCGATGCGGCCGCCGGGCGAGTACGCATCATCGTTGCGCACCTTTCGATTAGCCGTATAGTGATTGATCATCGAGTCCATATTCCCCGCGCTGATCGCGAAGAAGAGTCTCGGTTTTCCAAATACCCGCCAAGCGTCACACGTTTGCCAATCGGGCTGACTGACGATGCCCACTCGAAACCCCGCCGCTTCCAGCACGCGACCGAGGATTGCGCTCGCAAAGCTCGGATGGTCGATGTAGGCGTCGCCGGTCACGAAGACGATGTCGAGTTCATCCCAACCACGTTCGCGAGCCTCCGCCATCGTCATCGGCAGCGCCTTCCGATACCTCGCAGCCACAGCCGCCGGACGTAATGCGGCCAACGGATCAGACTCGGATTCGGGAAGTTCAACAATTGGCAGATCAAATTTGAGAGATGACATCGTGCCGGGGATTGTATGGCTGCACGACACGAACCGCATGCTCGTTCTGCCTGCAATCAGCCAACTTCCTGGAGACTGGTCCCAAAACCGCCATTTCTCAGTCTTCCGCAATCTCTGATCCGTATTGACCGGTCCTGAAAAATCTGAGACAAGCCGCCGCCTTCCGACCGGATTTCGAATTTCGGTCATTGTGTCACTTCTGTGCTCGTTCCCTCCCGTCTTTGCCAGGAATGGCAATATGCGTGGTCCCATGAGTATTCCAATGCGCTGCGGCTCTTCAGCCGTTGGTGTCACGCTCTGTTTGTGCGGCTGGCTCAGCCTTGCCGGATGCGCTCACATTGTGGAGACGCGGGCGATCAAACTCTTCGCCGAGGCGGTGGAGCAAGGGAATTTCGATCAGCTTAAAACGGCCACCTCGACGAACTTCGAGGAACTGGCGCTGCGGCAAGAGGTCGCCCTAGAAGACATGAAAATTCTGCGACTGCCGACAGGCGAGATCGAGATTGTCGATGTCAAAGAAATCTCCCCCACGGTCAAACGTGTCTCCGTCAGGGTCGGCGAGTCGAAGCAACGGCTGAAGTATCAACTAAAGCTCGACTCCCGTACGAAAAAATGGGTCGTGGACGATATCTATCTCAGCCAAAAACATGACGGAGTTTCGGCGACGAAATCCGTCACCGAGCAAATGGACTTGCTGCTTTCCGTGCGTGAATTCCTCGACGCTTGGAAAAATGGCGATCGTGAAGCGGTGCTTAATAGCACGACACCGGAATTTTCCGAGCTGCTGAAGCCGCTGCCTCCGGCATACCTCAACCGTTTGACTCAGCAAGTCGTGGGACGCCGGACGACGGCAAAACCGCGAGCACGGCTCGACGACAACATCGCCTATGTTCAAATACCAATCTCTGTCGGTGAGCTGGTTCTGACGCTAAAGCGGGCCAACGGTCGCTGGGCCGTTGACGAAGCGGCGATTACTTCTCGCGAAGAAAAAGACGCGATCGCTTCGACTCGGCAACTCGCCCAAATCACGACGACGGCCACTGCATTCCTCAATGCGTATCACGACGCCAACAAGGATCAACTACAAACGCTTTGCACGACAAAGTTCTTCAACGGCAGCTTACTACCGGCCAACTTGTCTCTGGTCAGCCTGCCGGGGGGAGACCTCCCACAGAGTGCCGTTCAAATTCATGTCGCGACCAGCGGGATCGCGCCGTCTGATACGGAGGAAACCCGGCAACTCGAAGGCAAGCACTCAGACTTTGTTGTCGAGAGTTCGACGGAAGTATTGAAACTGAGCTTGGTCCGTGAAGACGGAGCGGATTCCAGTATCGGAGCGAAATATCTCATCGAAGATGTCACCGTTTATGACCTCGCCAGCAAACAAGAAAAGCGGCTGTCCGCGTTGTTTACGGCTCATGAATTGGTGCAACTCTTTGCCGAAGCACTCGTCTCTCGTGATCTCGAAGCGTTGAAGCTGAGTTCGTCACCCGATTTCAAGAACCGAGTATGGAAGGGAATGCAGGTCGGGCTGCTTCACGAATTGCCGCTGACAGAAATAGAAGATGCTCCGCCGAAGGTGCAGTCCACCGTCTTCAACGGCTCGGTCACGGAGGTCACGGTCACGCAAGGTTCGCGAGCCTTAACTTATCTGCTGCAAGACCGACAGGGCGAGCTGTTTGTGGACGACATCTTGATGCCGACGATCGGCCGACCGAGTTCGCTGAAGACGACACTCGAACTGATGCACCCGATTTTGAATTTCGCGGCCGGGTCGCGACTGCAACATCTCAATTTGCTGCAACGCAGTTCGTCACGTGATTTCAATCGGCTCGTGTGGCATCAGACACCGACTGTTCCGAACGTCGGTTTGGACGTTGTGCAACATCTTCACGCTCCGTTGGTCTCGATCGAGCAATCGGAAGATCGAGCGGTCATCGTCCTCGGCGACGACAAGTTCGGAGCTCAAGTGACGTTGGTCCGTGAATCGGGACAGCACGTTATTGACGAATTGGTGCTGATCTCCGGCACGATGCCTCGCGATCACGTCGAAATGAAGCGCTCATTGCGGATGCACATTGCGACCTATGGAGTCGGCAAGTCGTCTCGCGAAGAGAGCAACACCGTCGTCCCGGCAGCCGCCGTGCGACGCTAAGAACCTATCCGAATTGTTATCGAGCGGCGAAGCCGCAAAGTAACCCGAAGCGTCAGCGAGGGCAGGCGCTTCATCAGACTCGAAATTCCTCGCTTTGCGAAGCGCCCTCCCTCGCTAACGCTTCGGGTTACTTTTTGAGCAGAGAAGGAAATACTCCATGTCAAAATCTCCCGTGCTGTCAGCTCGACTCACTTTTCGATTTGTCCTGACGACCGTCCTTACTTGTTTTGCGGCGGTGAGCTCTCCATTTGCCTGCGACACAATTGGCGCTGAAGTCGAGGCCATCTCGCTGAAGTACAAGTTCCAGGCGAATCAGTCGCTGCACTTTGATTACTCACAAGAAATGACATTTCTCTCGCGAAAGAGGCAGTTTCAGGAGCAGATCAAAAGTCAGACTTCGGCTGACAAGCATCTGCGAATCATCTCCGTCGATACTGACGGCAACTCGCTGATCGAACCGGTCATCGATCGCGTTCGCATGGTCAGCAGCAAAGACGAAGAACCGGAGACGAAGTTCGACAGTGCCGACTGCAAGGATGATCCAGAAAAATGCCCTCCCGCATATCGCGGCATCCTGGCAACGGTCGGTAAGCCCCTGGTGCAAATCAGATTTTCTTCGCACGGAAAAGTTTTATCGGCGAACGGAATCAACGGCGGAGTGACAGCGGCAAAAGGTCTGGAAAGCGACCCGAGTTTGAACTTCCTCATCGTTCTTCCGGAGCAGGCGGTAAAAGTCGGTGACACTTGGAAGGACGATTTCGAAGTGAACGTGCAAATTGACAAGAGCCTGAAGCAGGGAATCAAGCTGCGTCGCGAGTACCGCCTCGCGAAACTCGACGGTTCACGAGCGGAGATCGAACTCAAGATGGGTACGATCACGCCGATCAACAACCCGGAGATCGAACTACAAATCAGCAGCCGAATTCTGTCAGGGACAATTGTCTTTGATCATGAACTCGGCCAAATCGTCTCACGCGACGTGCGGGTAGATCGAGAAGTTATCAATGCCCTCGGCGATGCCAGCCTCGTCCACACCACGATGATTCAACGGGAACGTAGCGTGCAGAATCCAAAACTGGTGAAGCGTGAATCAAAGTAATACCGGCGAACGGGGCAGTGTCAGCCCCCTGGTTTTTTCGGGGAACGAAACAGGGGGGCTAACGCCCGTGCGCACGAATCGAATGCGGTCATGACAGATGCGGAGGTTGGATGATCAAGCGCCATGACCTTTCACAGCAATCGGAAAGCCTGGTGACGGCTGCTGGAAAAATCGCCGCCGAGAACAACGCGGCAGCGGTCGTGATGCTCGCCGAAGTTCCGTATGACTTCGCGGCCATTCGTGATTCGCTGAAAAAAGTCTTGCTGATCATCACATCCGATAAGCTCGACGTGCAGGAAGCGGCGCGCGACGACGAAGTCGCGATGGTGCCGTTGCAGGATGAACCGCTCACACGTCAGGCACAAATCAGTCAGGCGCTGCTGGAAGCGATCTCCGACGAACTGCTCCGTGCTGGCGACGCGGTCGTCACGGTTTACGCGGGTTTTGAAAAAGAAACACTCGATACGCTGACTTACATTCGCTTGGCCGAACACCTCGCCACGCTGACATCCCGCGATCTCAAATTGCTCGAAACTCAGGTTCCGCTGGAAACGCTACGGCAAGTCGTCGATATCGCCATCGAGATTGGCCGCGAAGGACGCGAAGGAAAACCGGTCGGAGCGTTGTTCGTGGTCGGACAACATCGCAAGGTACTCGCGCTTTCGCACGAACAAGTCCACGATCCCTTTCGAGGATACGCTCGCAAAGAGCGCTTGATCCGCCTACCGCGCGTTCGCGAGAGCGTGAAAGAACTGGCTCAAATCGACGGCGCGTTCGTCATCTCCGCCGATGGCGTTGTGATTTCCGCTGGCCGAATTCTGGATGCTCCAGCCTCCGGCGTGACGCTGTCGAAAGGTCTCGGTGCAAGACACTGGGCCGCAGCGGCGATTTCCAAAGTGACGAAAGCCATCGCGATCGCGGTCTCACAATCGACCGGTACGGTTCGTATTTTTCAAAACGGCAACGTCGTCTTGCGTGTCGAACCAATGGAACGAGCCGCGATGAAATGGCACGACGTCACGACAGAACCGCCGCCGATGACCGATTAGCCTCGATGAAACGAAAGAGCCCCGAAAAGAGGACACGTTCGTGTCAGCCTTTCGGGGCTTTTTGAATGAACCTGGCGAGCGGGGCGGCGTCAGCCCCCCCGTGTGTTACGGCGCTAATCCGGGGGCCTGGGGCCACCCCCCACCCATAAAAGCTGCGACACCTCGCCACGCTACGATAAGTAGCCCCACGACATAATATATGCGGTGACTT